>SSFV01000025.1 GCA_008015565.1 Nitrosomonas sp.
AACCAGGATTGCTTGCTATTTCTTTTTCAATTGCAGGATTTATTTTTCTTTGCAGTGCAGGGTGGAAGGGCGGGAAACTGGTATATGAATATGGCGTAGGCATCCATCATGATAAAACTTCTAAATAAAGAAAATTCAAAATCCATAACTGTGTCTTGAGACACTTGTAGTTTTATAATTAAACTGGAGAGCGAATGGTATTAACGCTACATTCTTTTTCAATGCTGCGGGCTTAACGCTTAATAATCTACTCGATGAAATTCGAGCGGAAAGCTGGCGTTTTATAGCCTATATTCATAGCGTATTATCTACGGATAGGCTGAATGTGCCGGTGTGTTCACCATTGAAGCTGTATCCATAAGTACCTGCCGGAAGACCATATACCGCTAACGGAATGATTTTTTCGTAAGGGACGACTACCGCAGCGCAGGTAATATCACTCGAGCCCGGAACTACATGCATAGTAACTTCGAATTTATTGGTTTCCAGACGCTGATTGATTTGCCCAAATTCATTGCAGGGGGAAGGGGAAGTAAATCCGCTTATCTTAAGGAATACCTGGATAGGTGATGAGCTCGTAACAATTATCTCAACTGTATCCGGGACCAGTCCTCGTCCTGGCACAATTACGGTTTCCTTGTAATCGAGCAGCCGCCATGTATTTGTTACGCTGTCGAATTGAAATGTTGTATCTTGAAAATTCCCGGCTTGTGCATCCGTATCCACACGCGGAATTGTCAATATTCCGTCATGATATGTTGGATATCCGGTAATTAATGTATTTTGCGAAAAAGCGCAATTGATTAGTGGAAAAGAAATTGTGATTACTATTAAGAAAGCTTTGAGCGGATGCATGCTATTCTCCGTGGTTTTGGTTAAGATTGAAACGTAATAATAAGTCTATGTCTTATCAAGAATGATTAGTAAGATTAATCGGAAATAATATGCTCGTGTAATCAGCTTTAGTTCATTCTACCCTGTATTTACGTGAGATATAGCATTTACTTTCATAACGTTAAAGTTTCTATGCTTACCTATCTAAAAACTCAACAGATCCTGGATACGGCTCAATTAATTCATTCGGAACAAGTCATATCGCAGACATTGCAACGTCTGGCAGCAGAGATCACACAGCAGTTAGCGCATCAACAGCCATTGGTTTTATGCGTGATGAACGGAGCTGTGGTGTTTGCCGGACAACTTCTGCCACAGTTACATTTTCCACTCGATTTCGATTATGTGCATCTGACGCGTTATGATAATAAGCTGCAAGGCGGAAGCATTCATTGGCGGGTTGAATCGAAGGAAAATGTGTGTGACCGGACGATATTGGTGCTCGATGATATTCTGGATGAAGGCATTACATTGACTGCCATTCGTGACAAACTGCTTAAAAATGGTGCAAAAGCATTTTATAGTGCGGTGCTTGCAGAAAAAGAATTGGATAAGCCAAAATCGTTCCATGCGGATTTTGTTGGATTGTCTGTCCCCAATCGCTACGTATTTGGTTTTGGTATGGATATTTATGGCGCGTGGCGAAATTTACCTGCTATTTATGCAATGACAGATCAGGTTCTATAGCACGAGGGAATAATGCTTGCAATCATTGGCGGCAGCGGAATGACACAACTATCTTGCCTGGAAATTGCGCACCGGCGAATCATACGAACACCCTATGGTGAGCCTTCCGGGCCGTTAACATTTGGCCAGATTAACAATCGGGATATTGTTTTTCTAGCGCGACATGGGCATGGGCATACGATTCCTCCACATGCTATCAATTACCGTGCAAATTTATGGGCGCTGCATTCATTGCGGCCGTCCCATGTCATCGCTATTGCTTCAGTAGGGGGTATTCGCGCTGACCTGACTCCGGGGCGTCTAGTGGTGCCAGATCAGATCATTGATTATACTCATGGGCGCAATTTTACCTTTTTTGATGGTACGGATCAGCGCGTGACACATATTGATTTTACCTTGCCCTACTGCTCACAAACTCGTATGTTGCTGCTGCAGGCTGCTAAAATCGCCAATGAAAGTGTTTTCGACAGCGGTGTATACGCTGCAACGCAAGGCCCGCGGCTGGAGACTGCTGCTGAAATTAACCGGCTCGAACGCGATGGCGCGGATATGGTGGGGATGACAGGCATGCCGGAAACCGCTCTAGCGCGAGAACTGGGATTGAATTACGCGACGCTTGCGTTAGTGGCAAACCATGCTGCCGGGCGCGGCACAAATGTGCAAGGTATTCCATTGAAGGAGATTTATGCGGTATTGGAACAAGCAATGGTGAATGTTAGAAATATATTGCAACAAGCGGTGAATTGTTATGGCGATTAAACCGGTACTCAAAATGGGCGATCCCGTATTGCTGCAGGTGGCAAAGCCCGTTGATAAGTTCGACTCATCTGAATTGCATGCGTTAATTCAGGATATGCACGATACTATGATTCACCTGAATGGCGCTGGTTTAGCTGCGCCGCAGATTGGTGTGAGTTTGCAAGTGGTGATTTTTGGTTTTACTGACAATCCACGTTATCCGCGTGCCGAAGAAGTGCCTTTTACCGTTTTAATTAATCCCCAATTGACATTGTTATCGGATGAACAGGAAGATGGCTGGGAAGGCTGTTTGAGTGTGCCGGGTATGCGCGGCGTAGTGCCACGCTATGTGCATTTGCGCTACCAAGGTTTGGATCAATACGGCTGTGCCATTGATCGAACTGTCAGCGGTTTTCATGCGCGCGTGGTGCAGCATGAATGCGATCATTTGCAGGGAATTCTCTATCCAATGCGAATTAAGGACTTCCGTTTGTTTGGTTTTACGGAAGTATTATTTCCAGGACAAGAAGTAGTGGATGATTAGGGCTAAGAAAATATAAACTTGCTTCATTGCTCTATTCAAGTAGCGTTTATATTTTTTTATACCACTTCCCATTTTCTACCGAATCGAATTCGGTATATTGACTCATCATGAATTGCCAAAGTTTACTGTGCTTCGCTTCAATGAGATCATCGTAGTCATTTTTTACAAATAGATAAGTAGGCGGATTGTTTACAAATTCATTGTAAAATTGTTCCCATTGAAAATCTAAATAATACTCCAGAATCCACCCATTGGTGCTTAGCTCGGGTAAGCGGGATGCGAGTATATACATTCTAGGGTTGCCGCATACAAAAATCGTATCTTCTTCATTTAATGCGGTGAGTAAATTCGCTGCATCGTCTTTCGCATAATCATAACTATACAATTTTGTATGATTGTTAGAACCCATGCCCCGTTTTAGAGATTCGATTTGCATATTAAAAACTAACAATAACATCGCCGTTAATAGGCCGACCGCTAGGGTAGTGGATTGCAGTTTTATTCTTTGCAGCAGGTGATACAGGATAAAATCCAAACCGATGGCGGAAAAGAAACCTATCGGCACATACAATAATTGTAAGTGATAAGACCACCACGAGGTTTTTTGCATAAGTATTACCAGAAATCCGATAATTCCCCACAATACCATTTGAATAGCAAAATGAGGCTCTTTTCGAAAGATGAGCAATACTCCGATGACAGCAAGTAATAGGAATACAAGCATTCTTTTGCCAAACCATTTGATCGAGTTTAGCAACCTTTCGGGATCAACCTGATCATCCAGATTCACTACACTTGCGGGAATTTTAAAAAAAATATCCCATACGAGATTTTCGATGTGGTGATTAAAAATATATATCAGAAATAAAGAGACGGGCACTGCAAATCCCAGGATAAGCGGTGTTAGCTTTTTGCTTATGAGATTGATCCAGCCGTTTTTCCTGATGACAAATATAAGATGAATAAGCAGAAAGCAAAAAATGATCGGCGCGAAAACTAATTTGCAAAGTAGAACAATGCCTATCAATCCTCCTATCGCTAAGTAGGTGATGAATAATCGATTTCCATCCTTGTACGTTTTGTCCAATAGCCATACGATAAGAAATAGCGGAACGGAGACGAGTGCTTCAAGTTGAGTGAGATGAAAAGGCGTGGCGTTGCAATAATATGCTCCGACAATAAATAATGGCACCAAGCCGGCGAAATATTCATTGCGAAATAAAGCGTAATGTTTGAGAGTTACAATCAAAACAACGGAAAATATTAACCAATAACCTAATTCAAACAGATGGATGCTGATGTCACTCCAACCCAGAGTTTTACCTGCCAATAAATAAAATAAAAAGATACCCGGTTGTTTATAATCAAACAAATCCTTATATAGCACCTTGCCGGAATCTACTAGTTGAGCAATGACTACGAATAGTGACTGGTCGCCTCCCAGTACTGTAGCGCTATGAATCAACCCTAACGTAATAATGATGGAAAGTGCGGCGATACTGGTAAATCTATTTGAAATGTTCGGAGTCATTGCAGTGATGAATTATTGTTTTGTTAATGATTAAAATTTATAAGGCCAAGTAATGATTCGTTAAAACCATAGAAATTTTTAGTATGAGTACTTATAGTAAGTTTTATAAGAAATTCTCCAGAATCTTACCTGACAGTGTATTTTGAGATATTCGTATATAACATGAAAAGCATAAAACATATAGGTTTCCTTTTATAATTACATTAGTCAAATCAGTAAGTAATAAT
This sequence comes from Nitrosomonas sp., assembly GCA_008015565.1. Lineage (GTDB taxonomy): Bacteria > Pseudomonadota > Gammaproteobacteria > Burkholderiales > Nitrosomonadaceae > Nitrosomonas. Next base: position 4,622 of record SSFV01000025.1, read on the forward strand.
TTATTGTATTTATCTTGTTCGGTATCAAATTATTAACGGCGGTAATAAAAGCATTGCACTAAGCCTGTTAATAGATAGGTATTATTCGTAACGTTCCATTTCGAAATTTCTTTATCTTTTTCCTCATTTATCCAGCAAAATCGGAAATCGCATTACATACAGATTCGAGTTCGCCATGTCTTCTACCGATTCACCACTTAAACCACCGTTCCAGATTCCTGCCAACAGCATCTTGAACAACAACAACCCAGAATAGGCTGGGCGGTCTGCGGCATCCGACGCCAGTGCGTAATGAATGCGATGGCTTGCTCGATAGATTCCAGTCTATCAATTGATCAGTCTGCTTAAGAAAACTCCCTTTCCACGTGCGGCGAGTTACATCGTATTCCGAAAAACTCATAGTCAACAATTCAATGTGGTTGTTTTAAAACATTATTGTAACGACAGTTCCATACTCTGGGGGCGTTGCCGTGCAAAGATCTCATATCATATAGTCCGATAGGGCCACAGACGCGGTCTCGATGACCGGAATAACGGATGAAAAAACTAATGCCTTGGGGACCGGAGCCGCCACAACACCGCCAGCGAACTGCCGATCAAAGAATGCATCAGCACTGAAACCGCTCCCGCAACGGGCGCCAAGGGGAGCATCGGGAAAGCTTGCTTGGCTAGCACGATGGCCAATCCGGAATTCTGCATGCCCACTTCAATCGAAATGGTGCGGGCGCTCCGGGTTTGGCAACCCAGAAACCGTGCAAACTGATAGCCAATCAAAAAACCGCCGCTATGTAAAAGCGCAACGGCAAGCATCAACTCAGCACCATGCCTGAGAATAGTTTCGGCATTGGCTGCAAACACAATTGCGCAGATCACGCACACACCCCAAACGGACAGCAGCGGCGCAACGGGCATCACGCGCTGCACGAGTTGCGGCGCCCAGCGATTGAGCATAACGCCCAGCACAACAGGCAAAATCACGACTTGCAGGGTTTGCTTGAACAGCATCCAGGTATCCACCGGAACCAAAGTGCCCGCAAACAATTGCGTCAGTAACGGCGTCAGAATCACCGCCGCCAAGGTGGAACAAACGGTCATCACCACTGACAGCGCCACATCGGCTTTGGCAATATACGACACCAGATTCGACGCCGTGCCGCCAGGGCAGCAACCCACCAGAATCAGCCCGACTGCAAAATATGTCGGTAAATCAAGTGCGGTAGCAATCCCCCAGGCCAATAAAGGCATGACGGTATATTGCGCGGCAAAACCCATTGCCACCACTTTCGGCATGCGGGCAATCCTGCGGAAATCGTCGAAGGTCAAGGTCAACCCCATGCACAGCATGACAAAAGCCAGAATCAACACCACAACCGGTCCTTGATTCAGCGGCAACAACCACTCCGGCCAGCACAACGCTATGGCGCCGGTCAGTATCATCCAGAGCGGAAACAATAGCGTCAGTTATTGTAGCATAAAGGTTTTTTAAGTTTGATTGTATTGTTAACAAGGAAGGGCGAGCAAAAAAACAAGGTGATCGGCGAATGACGCGGCGCTTAGATAATCAACGGAATCTCGCAGGGGCTACGCCCCTGCACCCCGCAAAGAACAAAGGTCAAAAATCCCTGACGATACGGAAACCGAGGTCTTTGTCGTGGATAAATGTACTGATCCCGTTACGGAAAGCCGATCGCAAGTTCTGAGGACCACCCCTCCAAGAACCGCCCCGCACTACCCGGCGATAACAATCGCCGCCATCCCATATCTTCCAGGCAAAACCGTCATTCGGCGCATTGTGATAGTTGTCATGCCAGCAATCCTCTACCCATTCCCACACGTTGCCGGCGGTGTCATAAAGGCCAAATGCGTTCGGCTTAAACGAGCCCACCAGCGCAGTTTGATTATCCCATTGACTGCCACAATCAGAGCAATTTGCATTGTTTTGCCCAATGTCATTTCCCCACCAATAGGCAGCCTGGCTTCCAGCGCGCGCGGCGTATTCCCATTCCGCTTCGGTCGGCAAACGATATTTTTTGCCCGTTTGTTGTGACAACCTATGCACGTACGCTTGCGCATCATTAAACGATTCTTTTATCTCGGGCCGCTTGCCGCGCCCCCAGTTCCGATCATACGGTAATTCTCGCTTGGTTGCATTGGCAAAGGCATCGTATTCGTCGAACATGATTTCGTATTTACCGATTTCAAAGGAGCGAACGATGGTGACTTCGTGAATCGGCTTTTCAAATGGATCATCACTGGAACCCATCATAAATTTCCCAGGCAGAATACGCACCATTTCGGGTTCAACAAAATATATTTTTTCAGCCGGTTGTTCCGATACAATCGGCTGTTCCAGGACATATTTCTGCTTAGAAGTTTTGACTTTTTTGGGTTGCTCAGTAACTGCTTGCTCTGTTGAAGATAATTCAGTCTTTCCCGGTTGCTCCTCAATGGGCTGCGTTACTGGTATCGAGCTGGTTTCAGCGGCTTGTTCTGCTGTAGATTGCCTTACAACGGATTCCTCCGGTTCAGAAGCTATCGGCTGTGAAAGCTGTGTGCCATTTTCTTGTACAATCCATGGAGAATAGTGAAATAAACCGAGCGCCGCCAAGAGAACAGTGATTGCGCCCAGGATAACCATGAATCGTTGGGAGTTTGGTTTTCCTGTTATTTCAGGCGGATCGGATCGAATTGGCGGTGGCGGTGGCGGCGTTGGCGTTGGCGCGTTCATGATTTTTTCCAGCACTTTTATCAGCTTGTCGGCATCCGCATGAAAACGGGCATGACTGGTAATTTCAAGTGCCTGCCGCCGTGTCAGCGCTGCCAGATATTCGGGTAGTTGCGTGGATTGGGGCATTGCGGCGCCGCCAACCAGCACCGGGATTACGCGGATATCTCGTTCCAGTAATGCAGTGATTTCAAGCTGCACCCAGTCGTCGGGATGATCCAAACGCCGTTGCCCGTTGGCATCGGCGATATCCAGCCAGCGCTTTCCGATCAGCACCACGGCGGCTTGTACCGTCGCCAGCTTTTCCTTGATCACGTTGTCGAACACCTCGCCCGGTTCGATCTGATCGATGTCCATAAACACATGATCGCGACCGAAATGACCGGCTAGCCGGTCGTACAACCGGCCTGCATAGTCTGCGCTATCATCGCGGCGGTAGCTGATGAAAATTTTAGCCATTTTGAGCATTCACGGTTTCTGCAAAATTTTAGTTGATAGCTGTTGAAATCGGGTGCTGTATTTTCTAGCCTGGAATCATACTGGCAATCGATTTTACCGGTCAAAAAATATGCTGATAACAATTTGAAATCACTGCGCGGATTACAACCTTGGCAGCAATTGCCACCTTCTCAATTTCTCATTTGATACTTTAAATAACAGTGAAAATATCTTGATTTGATGTGGTTAATTGTTGTGCCATCGCGAGAAATCTTGTAAATTGATTGCCATCGATCACATCAAATTTTCATGATCCTATTGATAATATGAATAAAAAAGTTGCCCGTTCACTCCGTGAGTGCCTGGTATGGGGCTTCTGCATCGGCTTTTTTCTGCTGAGCGGCTGCCAGTCGTTTTTAACCGGACAATCGGCATTGCCGCCAACGGTGAAGTCATTGCCTATTCCTTTGGCCAGTCATGAATTCAGCTTCGACCCGGCTCGCGATGATGTGGTCGGCGCATTGCAGGTCATCATCGCTGGCAAAGACGACACGCTTTCCGATATCGCCCGCCGTTTCAATCTGGGTTATGAGGAAATCGTCAGCGCCACTCCCCATGTTGATCCCTGGGTGCCGGGAGCGGGCACCAAAATCGTCATTCCGACCCAATTCGTTTTGCCCGACGCCCCGCGCCAAGGAATCGTGATTAATCTTGCCGCCATGCGGCTGTTTTATTTTCCCAAAGCCAAGCCTGGCGAGCCGCAAAAAGTGGTCACGCATCCGGTGGGCATTGGGCGCGTGCAATGGAAAACGCCTGAAGGCGTAACCCGCGTTGCTTCCAAAAAAGAAAATCCGGCCTGGATACCGCCGCTATCCATTCGCAAAGAACATGAGAAAAATGGCGATCCGCTGCCCGCTATCGTGCCGCCCGGCCCCGATAATCCGATGGGCACACATGTCTTGAAACTCGACTGGCCGAGTTATGCCATCCACGGTACCGATAAGCCACCGAGCATCGGTTTGCGCGGCAGTCATGGCTGTTTGCGCATGTATCCCGAGGATATTGTGGGCATTTACAACGATGTGCCGGTCGGCGCGCCGGTTCGCGTCGTGAATCAGCCCCGCTTACTGGGTTGGCGCGATCATAAGCTGTACCTGCAGACTTATGCCATTCTCGAAGACGACAAACGCAACCATACAACGCTATTCAATAAATCGATAGG
>SSFV01000122.1 GCA_008015565.1 Nitrosomonas sp.
ATGGCACATAAGAAAGCGGGTGGAAGCTCGAGAAATGGACGTGATTCACATTCTAAACGCCTGGGCGTAAAGCGTTATGGTGGTGAGTTAATTTCTGCCGGATCTATTATTATCAGACAACGTGGTACACGTGTACATCCAGGAGAAAATGTCGGAATTGGTAAGGACCATACTTTATTTGCAAAAATCGCGGGAAAAGTGCATTTTAGTGTTAAGGGCGCATTAAAGCGAAAATTAGTAAATGTGATACCCGTATAAAAAGCTATCAGCATAAAAACAAATATAATTAATTGCCGTTCTTGAGAAGCCCTGTCTTGATCGATAGGGCTTTTTTGTTTATGTAAAGAAAATATATCTTTCAGGTAATAGACAAACCCTATGAAATTTATAGATGAAGCGATAATTCAGGTGATTGCGGGAAAAGGTGGCGATGGTGTTGCCAGTTTCCGGCGTGAAAAATATATACCCAGAGGCGGGCCAGATGGTGGCGATGGCGGCCGCGGAGGTAGTATTTTTGCACTTGCAGACCGTAATATCAATACGTTAATTGACTATCGTTTTTCGCGAATTTATCGAGCTAAAAATGGCCACAACGGCCAAGGTTCTGATCGTTATGGTAAAAGTGCTGAGGACATCGTACTGCGCATGCCGGTAGGAACATTGATTAAGAATGTTCATACAGATCAAATTGTTGCAGATTTGGTGCATGATGGTCAAAAGATTCTGTTAGCAAAGGGTGGTGACGGAGGGCTTGGAAATCTGCACTTTAAGTCAAGTATTAATCGCGCCCCCCGGCAATTTACTTACGGTGGTCCAGGACAAGAATTCGAATTGGCATTGGAACTCAAAATCTTAGCGGATGTGGGGTTGCTTGGAATGCCTAACGCTGGAAAATCCACACTTATTCGGGCAGTTTCAGCAGCACGCCCCAAAGTAGCAGATTATCCATTTACAACTTTGCATCCAAACGTGGGTATGGTGAGAGTCGATCAGAATCGAAGTTTTGTTATGGCAGATATTCCTGGTCTGATTGAAGGTGCGGCAGAAGGAGTGGGATTAGGGCACCGTTTCTTAAAACATTTAACACGTACGCGATTACTGCTGCATATTATTGATATGATGCCACTCGATGAAAGTAAGGATTTGGTTCACGAAGCCCGTGCGCTAATGAGGGAGTTGCAAAAATATGATGAATCCCTTTTTCAGAAACCGCGATGGTTAGTACTTAATAAGGTTGATATGATGCCTGAAGAAAACCGCGCCGAATTGTGCCGTCAATTTGTAGAAAAATTAGAATGGAAAGGTAAGTATTTCATTGTTTCAGCATTAACGGGGGAAGGTTGTAAATTTCTAACTTATGCCATTATGGATTATCTCGAGCAAAATGCATTACCTCAGACTGAGAACTCAGTTCCAGCCAATCAGTTAAAAAATTCATGTTAAAACAGGCACGTCGCATTGTTATCAAGGTTGGAAGCAGCTTGGTAACCAATCAAGGTAAGGGACTCGATCATTTTGCATTAGCTTGCTGGGCTGCGCAAATTGCCGCTCTCATGCAAATGAATAAAGAAGTCATTCTGGTTTCTTCTGGAGCAATCGCAGAAGGTATGCAACGGTTAAACTGGGAAAGCAGGCCTACTGCCCTCTTTGAATTGCAAGCTGCGGCTGCAGTTGGGCAGATGGGACTCGCGCAAGCTTATGCATCAGGTTTCGCACAGTACGGGTTGCAAACTGCGCAGGTACTTCTTACTCATGAAGATCTATCCAATCGGAAACGTTATCTCAATGCACGTTCAACCTTGATGGCACTGTTGAAACTCAATGTTATTCCAATCATTAATGAAAATGATACGGTTGCCACGGATGAAATCCGTTTCGGCGATAACGATACGCTAGCGGCGTTGGTGACTAATCTGATAGAAGCCGATGTATTGGTGATTCTGACCGATCAGGCAGGTTTGTTTACTAGCGATCCTCGCAAGAATCCGGAGGCCGAATTGTTAAGCGAAGTGAGTGCCGGTGATCCTATGCTTGAAAAAATGGCCGGCGGTGTCGGCAGTAGTATTAGTCGTGGTGGCATGCAAACAAAAGTGGCTGCAGCAAAACGTGCTGCACGAAGTGGCGCTGACACTGTTATAGCTTCCGGTCATGAAGATAATGTATTGATTCGGTTGAGCCAGGATGAAATGATCGGTACACGCTTATTGGCTAAAATTCCTGTGCTGGCGGCACGTAAGCAATGGTTGGCTGATTATCTGCAAGTGCGTGGTTATGTGACGCTTGATCAGGGTGCCGTGAAGGCGCTATCTGAAGACGGAAAAAGCTTGCTACCGATTGGTGTTATCAATGTCAATGGTGAGTTTGAACGCGGTGAAGCCGTGTCTTGCTTAGATGAGGCAGGCAGAGAAATCGCTCGAGGCCTCATTAATTACAGTGCGGTTGAAACGCAAAAAATTCTCAAACAAGCCAGCAGTGAAATCGAAGCGATACTGGGTTATGTAGATGAACCAGAACTCATTCACAGAAATAATCTGGTTTTACTTTAATGATTACAATAATCTGTAACCATGCAATGGAGTAACAACGCACAGCGTATCGTCGCCATCGATTGGTTGCGCGGGATCGTAATGATTCTGATGGTGCTTGACCATACCTCGTGGTTTTTCAATGAGCAGCGTATTTTTGCCGACTCTGTGTTACTGTATGAACCTGGCATTCAGTTTGCGGCCGATCAATTTTTCACCCGCTGGATCACTCATATTTGTGCGCCTACTTTTGTATTTCTCGCCGGTACTTCGATTGCGATCAGTAATTTCCAGCGCCGCCAACAGGGCATCAGTGATGCCGTAATTAACCGTGAATTGCTGCTGCGTGGCGCTTTTATCGCATTGCTGGATCTTGTCGTGTTTTCTTTGGCTGGTGGTAAACCGGTATTGCAAGTATTGTATGCCATCGGTCTCAGCATGATGTTGATGGTACATTTGCAACGCCTCGGTACACGCATAGTTTTCTGGCTCGCGATACTGATTATTGCGGGCAGTGAATTAATATTGATGATGTTATGGCAACCGGATGGCGAAGTGCCGTTTTGGTTGGCGATCACGTTTGCACCAGTCTTTGGTGAAACCTACACTGTGCTTTATCCGGCGTTGCCATGGCTTGGCATCATGATGATCGGTTGGTTCTTCGGTGAGAGGCTAATCGCCGAACCGTCCTTTTCCTCAATGCCCTATCGCTTACTGATGACATGCGCCTGGTTTGCGTTGACATTGTTCGTCGTGATTCGCGGCGCCGATGGCTATGGCAATATGTACATGCAATTGGAAGGCGATACCCTGATAAATTGGCTGCATATTAGTAAATATCCTCCCAGTCTGGTTTATACGCTTATTGAACTCGGTTTAATGGCGCTTATTCTTTCTCTGCTGATGCGGCTGGAATCGTTCAAAAAATCTATTTATTCCAACGGACCAGTGCTAGTATTCGGGCAAACTGCGCTATTCTTCTATCTCGCGCATTTTGGTGTGCTGGTGGTGCTGAAGTTCTTTTTTGAGCGCGGTAGTTTGATCCAAACCTATTGGATAACATTATTGGTACTGATTATTTTGTATCCGATCTGCCGGATTTACCGCACGTTAAAATGGCGCCACTCGCAAAGCTTATTAAGATTTTTGTAAAATGATCAAAATATAACCATTCGCTCACCAACTCACAAAAATCGCTAGATAGGTGGCATCCTTAACCTTTTACGTATTCAGTTTCCATTCATATTGTTTCGCGTAAATTAGCTCCATCGGGAATATACCTGAAACAAATAACGAAAAGGAGATTAAAAATGGAAACTAAGAAATCAATATTAACCAGTTTTTTTCTGGTACCGGTATTAGTATTTAGTTTGGCAACACCCACTTTGGTTCAGGCAGGAAGGGGCCACCACGGTCATGGTCATCATCGAGGTCACCACCATCATCAACATCATCATGGAGGGCATCATCATCCCCATCATTATATAGGCGGTGGCTATAATTATATTTATGGCCAGCCTCGCGGTTATTATCGGCCTTATTATCCTCAGCCGCGGTACAATTATAACTATTACCCAGCGCCAGCATATGGTTATGGTCTCTCCCCGCAAATGATGATGGGTATTGGAACCGGACACGCTGGTTTCGTGATAGGCTTTTGAAAGCGATACTGATAGTAGGGATGGTGTGTAATAACTTGCCCATTATCAGTGTAATCGGTACTACATCGAGCTATGGGCTGACAAGTGATGAACAGTAGTTGGCAAATTTTAATCATTGCGGCAATTTTGGGTGGCTTATCTACATCCGGTCTAACTATTAAAGAAATCAGTGCTGATAGCAATTATCCCAACAAAGATGCACCAGCTGTAACGATTACTGAACAAAAAGCCATTTCAATTGCACAGCAACATGTTAAAGGGCGCGTGCTCGCAATTAATTACGATGACAATATTTTTCGCATCAAAATACTCAGTCAGCAAGGCGTGATACAGATTATTTTGATCAACGGTCAGGATGGAACTGTTGTGCCTATTCGATAATATGTTGTATATAGGGGTTTTTATCATTTTAAATCAATAGTGCGATGCGTATTTTAGTTATCGAAGATGAAATCAAATTACAAAATCAAATTCGCCAGCAATTGGAAGCTGCCGGTTATATGGTTGATACATGCAGTGATGGTAATGAAGGATTATATTTTGCCTCGGAATATCCTTTGGATGCCGCCATTATCGATATCGGGCTGCCTGGCAAATCCGGATTGGATATCATCAAAGCGCTACGTGGGCAAGGTAGTTTGCTGCCTATCCTGATTTTGACCGCACGCAGTAGTTGGCAGGATAAAGTTCTTGGACTAGAAATGGGTGCGGACGATTATCTGACCAAACCGTTTCAGATGGAAGAATTGCAAGCTAGGGTAAAAGCCTTATTGCGTCGTTCTACCGGTATTCCGCAAACAATCTTGAAATGTGGGCCTATTGAGTTGGATGTGGCATCTCAGTCGGTTACCGTCAATGAAAATAGCATCGAGTTGACTACATTTGAATACCGCCTGCTGGAAGAATTGGTGCGCCATCATGGCGAAGTATTGTCCAAGCACACCCTGTCAGATTACCTCTACCCGCATGATGAAGATCGTGACAGTAATGTTCTCGAAGTCATGGTCGGGCGTTTACGCCGGAAACTTGATCCTGGTGGCACGCTTAATCCGATTGAAACGATACGTGGCCGAGGTTATCGCTTTAACCTAGAATGCAATAAATTTACATGATGTCTCTAAATCAGCGTATTTTATTTAGCGCAACGCTGGTGCTATTGATTTTTATCGTATTTATTGCATTAACACTTGATCGTGCTTTTCATGACAGTGCACGCTTAGGGGTGCAAGATCGGCTTTTTGCCAAGCTCTTAATGATTATGGGTGATTCTGAACTGGAAGAATCCGGAGTTCTGGAGGTATCAACCAATTTACTCGATGCTGAATTAGGACATATCAATTCTGATACCTACGCATTTATTGCCGATCGATTCAATACAATTGTCTGGCGTTCAACTTCATCACTGAATAAAAAAATTCCGGCGGTTGATTTTCTAGCAAAAGGGAATAAAAGATTTTCACAAATTCAGATTGATGATGCGCTACATTTTATTTATAGCTATGGCGTTGCCTGGGATACCGCAGCGGGTGATTATTTATTTACTTTTCATGTAATTATCAATAATGCATTGTTTGAAGCTCAAATAGAACGGTATCGAGAAAATCTATGGGGCTGGCTCAGTGTCATGGCAATTCTAATGCTGATTGCGCAAATGCTGGCATTGCGCTGGGGGTTGCAGCCATTGCGTAAAGTTTCTAGCGATCTTGCTGCTATTCAGTCCGGTCAGCAAGAAAATTTGCAAGGAAATTATCCCAGTGAACTAAAGTTGTTAACCGATAGCATTAACTCATTGATTAATCATGAGCATAAACAGCAAAAACGTTATCGTAACGGGCTTGCCGATTTGGCGCACAGTCTCAAGACACCTCTTGCTGTTTTGCAAGGTGCGATTAATAGTGAAGAAGAAGAGTTAGTGCGGCGAAAAAACATTCAGGAACAAATTGACCGCATTGACAACATTATTCAATATCAATTGCGCCGGGCAGCTACAGCGGGCAGTTCACCGGGAATGGGGTTGATTATACTGAATCCTGTAGTGACAAGGATTGTGACCGCTGTTGAGAAAGCTTATCGTAGCAAACGGCCGCAAATAGCCATTGATATCGATGACAGCATCGGTTTGCGAATCGATGAAGGCGACCTCATGGAATTAATGGGCAATCTGGTTGACAATGCCTTCAAGTGGTGCGGTCATAGCATTCAAATTTCAGCTAGTACTCAAGAAAATTGGGTTGTTATTCAAGTTAAGGATGACGGCCCCGGTATTCCACCCGATGAAATCGCATCCATTTTAGAACGCGGAGTACGTGCCGATCAGTCCACGCCTGGACATGGCATTGGTCTTGCTGTGGTGCGCGATATTATCCAGGTTTATGGCGGTGAGTTGGCGATTGAAAATAACGCAATGGGTGGAGCATGTATAACTTTACGATTCAAGAAAAGTAAATAACGCTTTTTTATATTACGCTTTTGCCAACGTCCATACACCCACCAGAATAAATCCGATACCGGCAATGTATTGCAGATTTTTTGGGTTAATGTAGCTGGAAATAATACCGCCTGCCAAAACGCCAATTGCCGATGTGATAATTAATGCCAATGATGCGCCAAAAAATATCATTAGCTTACTTACTTCCTTGTCCGTAGCAAACAGCATGGTAGCGAGTTGCGTTTTATCACCCAGTTCAGCAATAAAAACGGTAGCAAAAACTGTTAAGAATATTTTGTAATCCATTGTTATGACCCGAAATGAAAGTTTCGCTAGTACTCAAAAAATCAAAGCTCGATAAAAACATTCCTATTATGACAAATTGGTGATTTTTGCCAATCTTGGTGAGGATTCAATCAATGCGATAGAATGCTATCTAATTCATAATCTTTGAAACCGATGCTAACTTTGATGTGGCACCGCAAAATTTATTTTCTCAACCAATTAAGCTGTACTTACGCTTTTGTCCTATTATCAGAGGTAGTATTATGCGTTGCCTTTTGCCATTTTTTATTATAGTAGTTGCATTCATTATTTCCGCTTGTAGTGGAGTTCCGAGTAAGCAACCGTTACCTTCCAAGAAACCTGAGCGGCCAACTGGCGCTTTGCCGCAAAGTGTAAAGCCCAAATATAACCTGACAGGTTATCCATTAAACACGCAGCAAGGTTATATCGACGGCTGTGAAACCGCTAAAAGAACCTTTTGGGCTTTCAAAGACCTCAATCGTTATGACAAAGACAATTTATACCGGATGGGATGGGATGATGGTTTTGCCATGTGCAAGGAAAAGAAATAGCTAGATTTATACCTGTTAATCAACATGATCCGGTTTTTTTTGTATCTGGGATTAAGCGTTTTGCTGATTGCGCAATCTGCGCTAACCCTTGCACACGAATTACCTCCTGCCGTCAAACAAAAACTGCAAAAGCTTGCGATACCGGAATCCGCGATTGGCATATATGTTCAGGAAATTGGTGCAAGCCAGCCAATGATAGCAATCAATGCGGATACTGCGATGAATCCCGCGTCGGTGATGAAATTGCTTACGACGTTTGCTGGATTGGAATTATTGGGTCCCTCATTTACATGGCCGACAATATTGTATGCCAACGGTAAGTTGATTGATGGAGTGTTGCATGGCGACTTGATCATTAAAGGTTACGGAGACCCCAAGCTTGATCTGGAGAATTTTTGGTTATTAATTCACCGCTTACGGCATACCGGGTTAGACGAAATCAAAGGCAACTTGATTCTAGATCATAGTCACTACGATATTCCGCGCGGCGATCCCGGAGAATTCGATGGTCAACCTTATCGAACTTATAATACATTGCCGGAAGCACTATTAGTCAATTACCGGACTTCTACGATTCACTTTATTCCACAGCCGGAAAAAGATTCTATTCGCGTTATCGTTGATCCGCTGCCAGAATCGTTACATATACAAAATAACTTAAGGTTAACGCAAGGGACGTGCGGCGATTGGCAAAACTTATTGTCGATTGAGGCATTTGCGGATAAAGACAGTGATAAGCAGTTTACGATAGCATTGAACGGAAGTTTCTCAAAACGATGTGGAAAACAATCGTATATGTTGAGTCTGCACGATAGTGCAGTATATACGCGCGATTTGTTTAAGCTACTATGGAGACAACACGGCGGTTTATTTCATGGCGATGTGACTGAGGGCGTTGCGCCCCCTGGTCTCGTACCGCTAAAAACTTATTACTCTCCGTCTTTGGCGGATATCGTTCGCGGTATTAACAAATTTAGTAACAACATCGCTGCCCGTCAATTATATTTGACACTTGGAACAACAAGTGCCGGGGATAACAATATATCTCCAGCCACACTTGCAAAATCCGATGCCGCAGTGCGCCAATGGCTGGAATCCAAGCAATTGAAATTTCCGGAATTGATCATTGAGAACGGCTCGGGATTATCACGCAAGGAACAAATCAGCGCGCGGCATATGGGGCAGTTATTGCTAGCCGCTTTTAACAGCGCGGTAATGCCGGAATTTATATCATCGTTGCCGATTGCAGCGGTGGATGGGACTTTAAAAAATCGTTTTATCGATTCACCAGTTAAAGGGCTGGCACATATGAAAACCGGTGCGTTAAACAATGTGCGTGCCTTGGCGGGTTATTTACTGGATCATAAAGGGCGGCGCGTCGTTGTGGTTTTTTTTGTTAATCACGACAAAGCCGGGCAATCGCGGAGTGCAATGGATACGTTGGTACAATGGGTTTATAGCCGGCCATGATATATCCATACTGAAATTAAGACTATTGCTTCATCATTCTTTTCGGCGTAGAGTTTCCATTCAAAGTAGATGATCTATTTTGAAGTCAGTCGATTTCCTTAAACCGATATTGAGGAGTTCTTAACATGATGAATGAATATAAATCTCTCGCTGCACACCATTTAACAGGCAACGTGCAAATTTCCAAACCCGCGACGCCCAATCCTGTGACATTTGATTCACCCGCTTCAGATGCCATGACGGATTTGCGCAAAATTCATGCCGCCGTTATCGCGCCAAACATTACCATGGAAATTGCTAATACTTATATGATACAACGTGGTATTCGCACTTTGCTGGTGATGGATGACGATAATTTTCTCGCCGGGATCATCACGGCTACCGATATTCTGGGCGAGAAGCCCATGCGCTTTATCCAGGAAAGAGGGGTTAAGCATAACGAGATTCTTGTTAGGGATATCATGACACCGCTGGATAAGCTAGAGGCTATACCGTTGGACGAGGTCCTGCATGCCAGAGTCGGCAACATTGTTACCAGTTTGCGCGAAAGCGGCCGGATGCATGCATTGGTGATTGACGACAACAACCTTGGCTTACCAAGAATTTGTGGCATTTTCTCTTGGACACAAATTGAAAAGCAACTGGGAATGACCATAACACCGAACAATGTGGCTAAGAGTTTTGCAGAAATCGAATCGACGCTAATTGCCGGCTGAGAGCAATATAAATATATAAGCCAGTTTGTGATGTACGCGCATAAACTGGCTTAAATGATATGGGATAGGCCGATAACCCGATAGCTTTGAGCAACGCAATGAGTTGTCAATGATGGATCCGGCGGTTAGCAGGAAGTGGTATTTGATATTAAACGCGACAGAATTCTACCAGCGCTTCAACGTGTGGAGTATGCGGAAACAAGTCAATGAGTTGAATATTGCTGATGATCCAGCCATGTTGATGAAAAAACCATGCATCGCGCGCAAAAGTTTCCGGATGGCAGGAAATGTAAATAATCGTTTTCAAAGAAAGGAAAGCATCGAAAAAACCTTGATGTTTTTTTAAGCCGGCGCGAGGCGGGTCAAGTACTAGCGTCTCAGCATCTTTGACACCGTTTCGCAGTTTTTTCCATACCGAAGGATCAAAAAGATCGGCAACTTGAGCCGTTACTTTGGCAAGACGTTTGGCTGCTAATGCCTGAATTGCGCTGCTATCGGATTCGTAAGCCATTACCGAGACGCAATTGGATTCTGCGATAATTTGTGTGAAATTACCTGAGCCACAGAATAATTCAACAACCTTACCCGCATGGATGTTTTGCGATAGCCTTTGTCGCAACCAGTTCCGCATCCATTCGTTTTGCTGCGAGTTACCTTGTTTGAAAGGCCGTTTGTGATTGATACGAATATCTTCTGGAAGCATATCGTTGTCCAATGTTATAAACGGATGTTGATGTGGAGAGTCTGATTGCCAGGCACTGTTGGGAAGCTGCTGGCGCGTAAATTTCAGTAGATTCCGGCAATTGTCATTGAGTACGATGCAATCGCTGATTGGAGCAATTTTGTGCGATCCTTCCGACACGAATCCCAGCCTTGTGCCATCGATTTTTACTTCACAACGGTTTCGATAACCATACAACTGCGGGGCAGGATGGACGGAATCTATTTTTAGCTGCGAAATATCGAAACCAACTCGTTGCATGGCGTAGACAAAGCGATTTCTTTTTTGTTTAAGCTGACTAGTATAATCGGCGATCATCCAGGGGCAGCCGGAACAACCATGCTCTACAAGAATCAGAAAGGGACAAGATGGTGTTTGTCTTTGTGCGGAAGGTTGAATAAGGCGAAGTAATTTTGCATAAGCAAATTTTTTATTGTTGAGCGGCTTATTTTGCAAAACTTCAACTTCAGCAATATCTCCCGGCCAAGTGCCATAAACAAAGTACGATAAGTTGTTTTGAGTATTTTTGACAACACCCAGGCCTTTTTGTGATAAATGTGTAACAGTGCCTGTAAAAATCATATAGATAAAATTGTTTAATTGATGAGGAATACGTTATGGCTGGTAACTATAAAAATTTTAAAAAAGATTCTGAATTATTAAAAAAGAATTTATCCGCATTGCAGTATCAGGTCACACAAAAATCCGGTACCGAACTACCCTTCAAGAATGAATACTGGAATCATCATGACGATGGAATCTATGTTGATATTGTATCGGGTGAGCCGTTGTTTGCATCGATTCATAAATTCGATTCGGGTGTCGGTTGGCCGAGTTTTTACCAGCCGATTTATGAGCAATATGTTTGTTTTAGAAAAGACAATGAGTTATGGTTATCTCGAACGGAGGTGCGGAGCCGTTATGCCGATAGTCATTTGGGTCATGTTTTTCATGATGGGCCGGCGCCGACCGGTATGCGATATTGTATCAATTCTGCCTCGCTACGATTTATCAAAAAAGCTGATTTGCGCGCTGAAGGCTATGGTGAATTGATTTCATTGTTCAATGATCAACGCAAGTAGAGAAACTGATGGTAAAGCGTGAATCATCCCTGGAAGAATTACCGCTTACAAAAGAATTGCCGAATATATGGCATGCCATCGTTTGTTTTTCAGGTGTGTTTTTATTGATTTCACTTGGGCTGTTTATTTATCAAGCAAACTTGCATGTCTTGATTTTTCTGGCATTGATCTGGACAAGCGTTCACGCGCGCTGGTTAGGTTATTCTTTCATTGAAATCCGGAAAATGATGGATGAAGGGATCAGCAAAGCATTACCGGCTATTTATATTTTTTTACTGATCGGAATGGTTGTATCAAGTTTCATGCAAAGTGGCACCATTGTGAGTTTATTGTATTACGGATTGGAGTGGCTGCATCCCAGCTTCTTTCTGGCAGCAGGTTTGATTTTGTGCAGCTTCATGTCAGTTGCCACGGGCACGTCGTGGGGTACTGTGGGTACTATCGGGGTAGTATTGATCGGTATCGGTGATGTAATGGCTATTCCGTTACCGCTGGTGGCCGGTATGATTGTTTCGGGCGCTACTTTTGGCGACAAGCTATCGCCGATTTCCGATACTACCAATCTTGCTGCTATGAGTGCCAGTACTAACCTTTACCGGCATATTGGCGCGATGTTGTATACCACTATTCCTACGTTTACGCTTGTGCTCATCATTTTTATCATTTTGGGCCTGCGATACGACGATACGGCCATCCCAGCAGGGCATATTACCGCAATTCGTACAGCATTAGCAGATGCATACCAGCTTGATCCGTGGGTGACATTATTACCGCTATTGCTGATGTTAAGTTTAAGCTATAAACGCTACAGCGCAGAAGTTAGCATGACATACAGTATTGTTTTGGCAGTATTTATAGCCGTGATATACCAAGGCAGAGATGGAACCGAAGTCATCAATTCATTATGGTTGAATTCAGCCGGAACTACCGGCATCGAAAATGTTGATGCTTTGCTTGGGCGTGGCGGCATTTACAGTATGGCGTGGACCTTATTACTTTCCATCATGGCGCTGGCGCTTGGCGGGGTTCTGCACCATTCTGGTTTTCTGCGCGTTCTATTGGCGCATATGATTGCTCGTATTCGTCGAATCAGCACATTAATTGCTGTCACCATCGCTTCTGGATTAATCGGTAATATGGCAATGGGTGAAGCCTATATTTCGATCATCCTAAATTGTCAGTTATTCAAAGGCGCTTATCAGGAGAAAGGGCTGGATAGTTCGATTTTATCGCGTTCGGTAGAAGAAGGCTCGACGCTCACGACAGGTTTGATTCCTTGGACCACTACAGGTACTTTTTACGTGGCAACTTTAGGAATTCCTACGCTTGATTATGCACCTTACGCTTTACTTAACTTACTGAATCCGCTGGTCTCTATTGTAATGGCGATAGCGGGTATTGGGTTGTTGAGAAAAATTCATAATTGAGTAAATATCCACTAAAACACAGTTATTTGTCATATTGCTAGTGCAGTTGTTTTCAATATTCAACTCGCATCTCAACACTTTAAGGTTGAGATCAGCGCATATCGATATTATCAATCGTTACTTTCACTATTTTGAAGTATTCTTTAACCATATGAATTAAAAAATATATAAGTATTTAAGATATTTCTGATAGCAGTAATAAAGCATAGTCCTTCTACAAATTTATTGACATGGAATTATTTCCCACGTATATTCCTGCTTCGTTCGCAGGGGTTAATACTCACATAATGTGAGAATCTTAGAGAAGTCCTGAATATAAAAGTATCAACATCAGCGGTAGTCTGTACCGGCGTTAGGTAGTAGTTGTAATTCCATCTTTTTCTTTTCCTGCGTTCATTTTACCTTTCGCTTTTTTTATTAATTAGCTTGAAAAGCTATTCAGGAATTCCTTAAATTACAGGGGAGTTTTTATCTATGCAAATTGAAAATATCATTCAATCGAAAAATGGCGCTGTTTTTTTTCCCATAATTAAACAAATTGGCGCATCGTTAGCATCTTCATTATTTGCCATGGCCATAATTCTGACGGGATGGGGAGCATTGGTTTCCACCGCAGAAGCTGTGCCAGTAAAATGGCATCCAGGACACTATGTCACACTCGTAAATCCAGGCAAGGATAGCGATTATTATATGCAGCAAGTGTACAGCGAACTTAAAAGTACGCCAGCCCTACGTGGCGTGATGATCCGATATCAGTGGGATGAGATAGAAAAAGGTAAAGGCGTGTATGATTTTAGATCTATAGACCGCCATCTTGCCGAACTCGCAAAACGCAATAAAAGACTTATTCTTTTTATTGAAATCAAATCGTTCAAGCCTGATGAAATCCGCGTGCCAAAATACCTGCAAACCGCTGAATATGATGGGGGGGTCTTTGCGTACACGGCTTCAGGAAGCAATAAAATCAAAGGCTACAATATCAAATTGTGGAATCAAAAAGTGCATGATCGTTTTGCTGCACTTATGCGAGCATTGGGAAATCGCTATAACTCAAAACCTAACTTTGAGGGCATAGGATTTCAGGAAACCGCTATAGGCGAAGGGTTAAAGCCTCTGACCAGTACCCAGGTAAGCAAGTATTATAGTAACTTGCTGAGTATTAATCAGATAACCCGGAACAGTTTTCCCAATACCATGTCATTCCAATATACAAATTATCCGCGCAACATTCTCAAATCCTTTGTCGGTAAATTAAAAGCAATGGGAACTGCATTGGGCTGTCCGGACATTTTCCTGCAAGATCCGGGATTGCTTCATAAAGGAACAGCCAATTCACCTGCTGGCGTTTATAGTTACTATCCGCCAAACTCAGGGGTTATGCCATTGGTGGTTCAAGTAGAGAAATCGAACTACGAAGATACGCGTCACGATGGCGCGGGATATAAACCTGCGATCGGTGAATTATTGCAATTCGGGCGTGACACTTTGAAAGTCAATTACATTCTTTGGACAAGATCTCCTGGACATTTCAATAGAGTACTGGAAACGTTGAGAATGAATACACAGAGTCGCAGTCCTTCAGGTGGATTGAAATCAGCTTGTCCAAGCGTTTATGATTCTTGTACCAATTAATTTTTCATAAACCTTGTTTTTTCTGAAGCCTCCAACCGGAGGCTTCTTCATTTCTACGATTGGATTTTTCTGAAATTCCGGCGTACTGCGCAATTCAATTGAGATAAATCTTACAAAGTGCGCAGTTTCAGGCTATTGCATTGCTACATGGCTTGCCGGAACATGTCTACTAAGAATTGATACAACCACGACCCGCCATAGGCTATGGCAACAATCATCAGTATTGCAATAATGCCGTATAAAATATTGTTATTCATTCAGTTAACTCTCCACTATTTTTACAATCATTAAATGGCGTCTGCTATGAGCATTGAATATAGTCAATTGCCATGATCAGCCCATTTAATACGTAAATTTTGACATCAATTAATGCAGTTGTAGTTGCTAACTTCATATTAAACTCTTTCTTATGATTATTATGTGAATTGCTCAGATTCTGAATGATCGAATAAGTCTGGGAACATGGTTGTTAAATCCATATTTTTGCAAGCCCGGTGATTGATACTTTTCTCCGATGAAGAATCATGGTTTCGTTCGATTTTAAATCGAAAAAATGCCTATCAAAGAAATGCCGCCCACTGCGTATATGAACGGGCTGTCCCAAGTGTGCGGTGAGTAAGCTTCAGCCAGCGTAATCAAAATGGGAACGCTCAATAGCGCGACAATGAACTGGATTGAATTGAAATACTGGTGAAATATCAATATTGCGATAACAGTAGTCACAAATACGCATGCGCTGCCGGCATAACTGCGTACGTATCGTTTTTTAGTGAAAAGTGCATAGGTTGTATATTTTCGTTTTCCAAATGTAATGCCGACTGGTTCAGCAAGGCCGTCACCGACACCATTGGCTATAATAATAATCATTATGAGCGGAAGCATATTGTGGCTTTGGAAGTAAGCCAAAAGCGGAATCAGGACTAAGTAACTTGCAATAAACTGCGTATAAAGCCAAATAAGTGTCATGGGTCTATCTTCAGGCCTGTCAAACGAACGGAACATTACCAGAAGCGGTTTGAATCTGTTTCGTAAAGGTGCGATGAAAAATGTAAGAAAAATGAATGCACAGATCATATCCATGAAAAAAGTTGCCGCACTATATTTATATTCGATCAAGGATGACAATAAAGATGGGAGAAAGAAAAATGCGAAATGGTTGATTTTTCGCGTGTAGTTAACTTTAAAATCACATTGAATGACTAATAAGCCGTTGATGTAATGAATAATGAATAATAACGTATAAAAAACAGCATGATGTAACCAGAATTCTGCTGGAATGCTCATTTTTTCTCCGGATGCTAATGGTTATCCAGAATAAATTTTATCCGGGATAATAGCTGAAAGTTCAGAAAATCATGAGGTTTTGCAATATCCATTTGCAGTTTGCAGAAGCTCATGTTATCCCATCTTTTTTTGTTGCAGTATCAGTGACATTTTAATGGATGTATCGTTGCGATCCCAGACTGCAAATGTTGATGATTTTCAGTCAAGTTGGGAAAAGGGACTGTTACAATCAATTTTTCTAGCAAAAATGCGGTAAAACTGACACTAAGTAAACCACAATTAAAAGCAGTGAGTTTTTACGAGAAGCTGCTGTTTAAGGAAATATCGATTAATATTATCTTATGACTAAACTTGTCCGATGGGGAATTCTGGGTACAGGTCGAATTGCAGGACTTTTTTCCACTGATCTCAAAAAAACGCGTGATGCAGCAGCCATGGCAGTGGCTTCAAGATCATATGAGCGTGCTGAAAATTTTGCTGCAAAGCATCATATTCCACGTGTTTATGGATGCTATGAAGCACTAGCAAAAGATCCTGAAATCGATGTCATTTATATCGCAACACCGCACAGCCATCATAAAGAACATACATTGCTATGTCTTGCAAACGGTAAGCATGTGCTATGCGAAAAACCGTTTGCCGTCAATGCAAAAGAAGCTCGGCAAATGATTGCTTACGCTCGTGAGAGAAATCTTTTTCTTATGGAAGCTATGTGGTCGAGGTTTAATCCTGTTTATCAGCGCGCCATGCAGTGGGTCAATGAGGGATTGGTTGGTGAAGTGCGTATGCTCAAGGCCGATTTCGGATTCAGAACTGTATGGGAACCTGAAGGAAGGTTGCTCAATCCTGCATTGGCCGGTGGATCAATTCTTGATGTCGCGATTTATCCTCTTGCGATGGCATCGCATTTGTTTGGCTTGAGACCGGCCGCTATCCATGCGCTTGCACATATGGGCGCTAGCGGAGTCGATGAACAAGCTGGCATCGTTTTAAAATATGCAAATGGGCAACTTGCTGTGCTAGCCAGCGCTATTCGTACGCGTATTCCCAATCAAGCGTTAATTCTTGGCACCGAGGGGCTGATTTGGTTGCCAGTATTCTGGCGTGCGCGGCTGGCGGTACTCTGGCGATCCAGAAAAATACCTCGAATCACTTGGGGCCGGATTGGATATCAGTATGAAGCCGCAGAAGTAGGTTCCTGTCTTCGTCAAAATCGAATTGAAAGCACTGTCATGCCACTGGCGGAATCTATAGCGATTGCGGAAATTATGGATCAAGTCAGAGCAATGATTGGTATGCAATATCCAGGAGAATAAGCTGAACTGATCAACGTTTCACAGGTTGCTGAAAAGCAGTTCGCTGCTTTCTATGTAGTAGTTATCAAAATTCTATTTCACGTCATTTTTTCGTCATAAAAAACATATATCGTTACTCATCGGAAAATTTTTGGAACGAGGAGCTGATTTATGCTTGATGTTGATGGATTGTTGCACGATTATTTTCAACAAGCGCAAGAAACCGGCGATAAACCGTTGATGAAAGCAGCAACTTCGTTATTAAAGAAGCTGTTGCATCAGGATGAGATCAATCGATTTATTGAGAAGCACCGGCATTTGGAGGGATTGGAATTCAACGACGCAGTAC
>SSFV01000060.1 GCA_008015565.1 Nitrosomonas sp.
GATTATTATAATTTCAGGCGTCATCGACCGTCGACTGCCATTCAACTCACTGACGATCAGCCTTATATTTATAATCTATATGGCCATTACAGCAATAAAGAGTCTTTGGTGCTGACGGAAGATGACCTGCTGGAATTTTTAGCCAATATCATCAAAGCCAGTCCTGAATTACCGCCGTTGATCCGTAGTCAAGTAGCTGATCTAAGCAAAAATTTCTTGTTTATCGGCTTTGGCTTCCGTTCATGGCATCAGCGCATCTTGCTGCATGCGTTAAAAGCGCAGAATCGCGACAATGAGTCATTGGCAGTCGAAGACAAGCAATTTTTCGACCTGCCCGATTGTTCGCAGACTGTCGTGTTTTATAGTTACCTGCTCAAAATCAAATTCGAATGCTACTCCTGGCTGGATTTTGCCAGAGAATTACGGCAGGCCTATAAAGCTTCGGAGACAGCAGCGGCCCCTACCCAGCAAGTGATGAAGGATGCGCCCAAGGTTTTTTTGTGTTATGCCAGTGAAGATCGCGATCAAGTGGAACAGCTTTGTTTAAAATTACGAAACCTCGGCATCGAGCCTTGGCAGGACAAGCAAAATTTACGTGCAGGCGACAACTGGGACCGGCAGCTCGTGCATGTGATCAATCAACAAGTCAATTACGTCATTGTGGTGCAAACGCCTGCCATGACCCGTCAAATCGAAGGTTATTTCTATAAGGAAATTGCCACCGCACTGGAACGGCAGCAAAAAATAGCGGATGGATTCCGTTTTATCGTGCCGGTTACCCTGGGAGGGAACACCGTGCTACCACAGTTGCAGCAACTGCATCAGATTGCTGTTGATCAACCAGACGGACTGGCGCAATTGGTCGAGGCCATCCTTTCGGATTGGGATCTGCGCCAGAAAAAGGCAGTGGCATGATGAATTTGCAAGCTATTGCTCGTTATCCCGGCGCACGCTCGTTTTACGATAACGCTAGCGACCGTTTGTTGTTTTACGGCAGGGAGGAAGAGATCGACTTGCTGTTTCATCGGGTCTGCGCGACACGGTTGCTGCTATTGTTTGGGAAATCGGGGGTGGGTAAAACTTCATTGCTGCAAGCGGGGGTTTTTGAAAGATTGCGGCAACAGCAAAATATGCTGCCCATACTTGTGCGCTTCAATTTGCCAGCCTCCCCGCTTGAAACGATCCAAACAGCGGTTTCTGAAACTTGCCAGAAATGTGGCGTGGATTACACACCCGGTGAGGGGGAAACGCTGTGGGAATTTTTCAAAACTATGATGCTGTGGCAGGGCGATGTACTGTTGACTCCGGTATTGGTGCTGGACCAGTTTGAAGAGATTTTTACGTTGCGAAGCGCGCAAGAACGGGCTGAGCTGGCGTGTGAGCTCGGTGATTTGTTTCGCGCGGCATTACCGCCCCGTGTCAGGCAGAGACGTCAATTACGCGATGCGGCCGATAACAGCAATACCGCTTTGACAGTTTCCTTGAGCGAGCAACCACCTAATGTGAACGTCATTATCAGCGTGCGTGAGGATTTTGTTGGCGCATTGCAAGAATTGGCCGCCGAGATTCCAGGAATTTTCGATGACCGTGTGCGGCTCAATCCGCTGTCGGATACTCAAGCAAAACAGGCAATCTGCCAGCCCGCTGCCTGCCAATCCACCGAGACTGCGCAATTTATCACGCCATCGTTTAGCTATGCAAACGATGCGCTCGCGGAAATCATCCGCTATCTGCGCGGCAAATCGGGTGTCATCGAACCGTTTCAACTGCAACTGGTGTGCCGGGATATCGAGCAACAAGTGCTGCAGCTATCGACGCAAGGCCAGTCGGTTGCTTGCATCACCAGTGAATTGCTGGGTGGCGAGAAGCGATTGAATGCTATCGTAAAGAATTTCTACCAGCAAACGCTGGCTACACTGCCTCAACGTGATCGATGGAATGCGCAACGTTTATGCGAAGAAGGCCTGCTGAATGCGGAGGGATTCCGTTTGCCATTGCAGGAAAATGAGATATTCAAACAATATCATCTGGGCAGCCAAGCCCTTGCTCCGCTGGTTGAAGCACGCCTTTTGCGCAAGGAATCACGGCTGGAAAGCAATTTTTACGAACTCAGCCACGACAGTCTGGCGCGGCCTATTCTAGAAAGCCGGCCGTGGAAATTGACTTATAAACAGCGCCTCGTTGCTTACAGTGGATTGATAACATTGTGTTTAGTGGCAGTATTCGGTTTTTTGCAATGGGAAGAAAAAGAACAAGCCTACACTGCTGAGAAACAAGCCACACTTGCGAAACAACAAGCACAAGCAGCGCGGGAGGCAGCAGAAGGCGTATTGAATTTTCTGGTATTCGATTTACGCGACAAACTTGAACCGCTTGGCCGCCTAGACATCATCGAAATGATTCAGCAACGCGTGAACGATTACTATGAAAAATTAGGCATCGAAGGACAATCCGCAAAGGTGTTGAATCAACGCGCTGTTTCGTATGAGAGCGAAGGAAACCGGTTATTCGCGCAAGGCAGGCTGGAGGAAGCGGGGAAAGCCTATCAACGTTTCTCATCGTTGATTAAACAAGTTGCTTTGCTCGAACCCCATGAACAGACCTGGCAAAGAAATATCTCGGTATCATTGATGAAAATTGGCGACTTGCTGAATGCGCAAGGCAAACCGGAAGAGGCGCTGAAAAATTATCAGGAAAGTTTAGCGATCCGGCAGAAGCTGGCAGCACACGATCCGAGCAATATGGGTTGGCAAAAAGATTTGGCTGGTACGTATCTGAATGTGGCTTGGCATCAATTACTGAATCAGCAACCCGAAAAGGCTATCGAGGCGAGTCAATATGGTTTAGCTATCAAAACCAACGAACGGATGGAGGCAACATTGCATACTAATCTGGCGCATGGTTATTTGTTTACTGGTCAGTTTGATAAAGCCGAAGCGATTTATTTACGCTATCGAGATAAAACAGTCAGCGATGGCCGCAGTTTCAAGCAGGCCGTGCTGGATGACTTCAAGGAATTTCGCCAACGTGGCATCGATCATCCTGATATGAGCCGGATTGAGGCGCTAATGCGCTGATATCATCAGTCTATCCGGGTAAGCTCACATTTGTCATTCCGGATTCAGCACGCGGATTTCGAAGCCAGCCAAAATAGATTTTGCTTGGTATCGGCTTCTTGAAAAAGATTTCCCAGTGATCTGCCAAAGATCAAAATTTAGATTGAAGCCGATTGGCAGGGTTATTTCTTAACTTCTGTGGAAGTGACGAAAATCAGTGTGCTGAAGGTGCGGTTCAAAGTTTTACTGGTAAAGTTGGTCATCACCATATTTTCAACAAAACGGATATGATCGCCTTTGCTGACTTTTGTGGTGGGCGCGGCGATCCAGAATTTATTGCCGCTGTTTTCTAATTCCATATAGGTGTAACCGCCAGCGTCGATAGAAGAAACGACAATCCCTTCATTATTGCCCATTTTCCCTTGCTGCTGGTCTGATTCCTGTTGAGGCTCATGGTGTAAGGCCATGACATGGGCTGGATTGAGAAATAGGCATCCAAGCAAAACAAATAAGGATAAAGAGGAAATTTTCATAATACTCCACAGCGGCTAAGTTATTGAAGGCGGTAATGATACATGGTTGCGCTATTTTGTTCCAATTCCGCCGGACGCAAGCGCTGCGCTGTCCTGGCGCACTTTTTCAAAAAAACAGATAGCGGCCGCCGCAGCGGCATTCAGCGATTCGGTTTTGCCCGGCATGGGAATGACGATGTTTTCATCAGCGGCTTGTATCATTTCTTTTGACAGTCCGGCCCCTTCATTGCCAAATACGAATGCGACAGGCCCGGCTAATGAAATTTCAAAGAGATTTTTCGAAGCTTGGATGGATGTGGCAATGACTGCTCCCGGAAATTGCAGTGCAATGTTTTGCAAGTCACTGTCTTCATGAATATTTAGAAAGAAATGCGCACCCATGGCAGCGCGCAACGCTTTGGGCGACCACGCATCGGCGCATTGAGCCGAAAGATAAACATCCTTGACATTGGCAGCGGCCGCTGAACGTAAAATGGAGCCGAGATTTCCGGGATCTTGAATCGATTCCAAAAGCACACTGAAAATTTCTTTGCCGCTAATCGCTTCTTTTTTCAACGAAGGTATTGCAATCAACGCCAGGATTCCCGTTGGGGTTTTTACTGGTGATATGGCACGGAAAAGCGCGTCGCCGACGATGGTAATTTCCGGCAGCTGATGACCAAAAATAATTTCTAGAAAGTGCATATTCCCGGTATTTTCAAAATAAGACTGGCTGACGATTAATTTTTCCGGCAAGCCTAATACCGAGTAATAAATTTGAATCAGATGGATGCCATCAAGTAGCGTTAATCCTGTTTTTTTGCGAAATTGCGGGGATCCTTCCAACTTAATGAGCTGCTTGATAAGCGGGTGGTTGCGTGAAGTGATGTCCGGCATGTTTGGATTCAGCAATCGATGATGGATTATTGCAATAGCATTGCATGCTTAGCGTTATTTGTAGCGATATTCTGCAGATTGAGCATGTGCTTGCAGTCCCTCTCCGTGCGCCAGTATGGAAGCGATTTCACCGAGCTTTGCAGCACCTCGCTGAGAAACTTGGATAAGGCTGCTGCGTTTTTGGAAATCATAGACACCCAGTGGTGAGGAAAAACGTGCGGTCCGTGAAGTCGGTAATACGTGGTTAGGGCCGGCGCAATAATCTCCTAGTGCTTCACAAGCATGACGGCCGAGAAAAATGGCACCGGCATGACGTATGTTGGTCACCCAGTTTTCCGGCTGATCGATGGATAATTCCAAATGCTCAGGTGCGATTTTGTTGGCAATCGTGCAGGCTTCGTCGAGATTTTGCACGGCAATCAAAGCGCCACGGTTTTCCAGTGAAGTGCGAATAACATGCCGGCGCGGCATGCCGGACAAGAGGCGATCGATGCTGCGCGCTACTTGATCGAGAAATGACGCATCGGGAGACAGCAAAATGGATTGCGCCAATTCGTCATGCTCCGCCTGAGAAAAGAGATCCATTGCAATCCAATCGGGATTGGTCTTGCCGTCGCAAATGATCAAAATTTCGGAAGGGCCCGCGACCATGTCAATCCCGACGATACCGAATACCCGCCGCTTGGCGGCAGCAACATAGGCATTGCCAGGGCCGACGATTTTATCAACCTGCGGTATCGTCTCAGTACCATACGCTAGTGCACCGATTGCCTGAGCGCCGCCGATGGTAAAAACGCGATCTACTTTGCTGATGGCGGCTGCGGCCAGAACCAGGTCATTGCGTTCTCCGCCGGGAGTCGGTACCACCATGATCAATTCCTGTACACCCGCTACCTTTGCAGGAATGGCATTCATCAACACGGACGAGGGATAGGAAGCTTTGCCACCCGGCACATAAAGGCCTACGCGATCCAAAGGTGTAACTTTCTGGCCTAGTAACGTATCGTCTGAATCGGTGTACTGCCATGAACTCAGTTGCTGTTTTTCATGATAGCTGCGCACCCGTTCGGCGGCGTGTTCAAGTGCTGTTCGTTGCACAGAGGGTAAAGCCGCTAATGATTGCTGTAACTGGTTGGGCGTCAATTCGAGCTCTTGAGCGGATTTTGCGCTTAACCGGTCGAATCGGTTGGTATATTCGAGTAATGCTGCATCTTTGCGATTGCGAATATTTGCCAGGATTGTTGCGACTGTTGATTCAACCGAATCATCTTGCGCATTTTCGAAAGCCAGCAGCTTGTCAAGCTGAGTGGTGAAATCTGGATCGGTTGAGCTGAAGCGTTTGATTTGAACCATGATATACGTTGGAATTGGTTAAAGGAGTGGAGACATGAGAATTAGTGCTCGATTGCTTGAGAAAATGCCTCCAGCACAGGTTGAATGATGCTCCGTTTTAATTTTAAAGCAGCCTGGTTGATAATCAATCTCGAAGAAATCGGCATGATTTCTTCTACCGCCTTGAGATGATTGGCTTTTAATGTATTACCACTGGATACAAGATCGACGATAGCATCGGCCAACCCAACCAATGGCGCCAATTCCATCGATCCATATAGCTTAATCAGATCAACGTGAACACCTTTATCGGCAAAATGTTCTCGGGCGGTCTGCACATATTTGGTGGCGATACGAAGCCGCGCGCCTTGCCGTACCGCCGAATCGTAATCGAAGCTTTCAGGTACCGCCACCATCATGCGGCAACGAGCAATATTGAGATCCAGCGGTTGATAAAGGCCAATGCCGCCATGTTCCAGCAGCACATCCTTACCTGCAATGCCCAGATCCGCAGCGCCATATTGCACATATGTCGGCACATCGGATGCGCGCACGATGATCAAACGAACGTTGCTTCGGTTGGTGGCAAGAATCAGTTTGCGCGAGGATCCGGGGTCGTCCAGTGTTTCAATGCCGGCTGCTCTAAGCAGGGGTGCGGTATCATCAAAAATTCGCCCTTTTGACAGGGCGATTGTAATGTCAGTCATGGATTCCCAAATTTACCCAAGATTAGCTGCGGCAAAATCCCAGTTAATCAATTTGTCCAATATCATATTGACATAATCCGCGCGCCGATTCTGGAAATCCAGATAATAGGCATGCTCCCATACGTCGATGGTCAATAGCGGACGGACATTTTTTGTAATTGGCGTTTCTGCATTGGCAGTTTTAACAATGGAAATTTTGCCGCCGTCCAATACCAGCCACGCCCAGCCACTTCCAAATTGCGTCACGGCTGCTTGGGCAAGTTCCTTTTTGCATGCATCCACGCTGCCAAACGCCGCTTCAATCTTTTGCTTAAGTGCTGCTGGCGGCTCACCGCCGCCGTTTGGTTTCAGGCTATGCCAATAGAACATATGATTCCATACTTGTGCGGCGTTATTAAAAATGCCGGCTTTTTCCGCCTGTCCGGCTGTGGCTTTGATAATTTGTTCCAGGGATTGACCGGCAAGATCGCTGTTGGCAACGAGATTATTCAGATTGTCGACATAAGTTTTGTGGTGCTTGCCATAGTGAAAGCTGAGCGTGTTAGCGGATATCACCGGTTCCAGCGCATTATTTGCATACGGTAAAGGCGCCAAAATATATTGCGAGCCCGATTGCGCATTTTTAGAGAAATTCTCGAGATTGTAATTGGTCATTATTTCCTCCTTAAAGAATAAATTGCGGATTCGATGAATAAGTGATGTCATTGTATGCTAAAAAATGGTACGTGATGTGTGACCGCTACTGGTCGCCATTCATTTCAGTGGTAAAAGTGATTTTATTGTACCCTGCTTGCCGAGCCGCTTCCATGACAGTTATGACGGATTGGTGCGTGGCTTTGGCATCGGCACTGATAATAATGAATGGATCTTCAAGATCGTGGGCTGCCGCATGTAAAGCATCGCGCAGGTTTTCAATATTGGAAAATTTAACGGGAACCCGGTTAATAGTGTAATCGCCCGCAGCATTGACTGTGATATCGATGCTATTCGGCTTGTCGGCGTTTTTGTCAGTTTCCTCCGCACTGGCTTGAGGCAAACTGATCTCAAGTTCTGCATATTTCGAATAAGTGGTGGTAACCACCAAAAATATCAATATCACCAGCAACACATCAATCATCGGAACCAGATTGATTTCAGGTTCGTCGCTTTGTTTACCTCGTTGAAAATTCATAATAATATTGGTCGTTTTTTTGATTGCTACCGAAATGCTGCCCAGAAAATCTCAGTAACAGGTTTCATTTAACAAAAAATCATTATCCAGTGTGAGGAGTATAATAGCAATCCGATGGTTTTAGAAAGCGGTGAAAAAAATCACACGATTATCGCACAGACTTATAAAATACCGGGCTTTGCTGGTATCGTCCGATGAATGGAATAACTATTCAAGACCTTAAATAATTTTGAAGACTCTAACTAGTATGGTAAAGCCTTTGGTGAGTATAGTAATGGGCAGCAAAAGCGATTGGGACGTCATGCAGCATGCTGCTGCGATATTGGATGAATTTCAAGTGGCGTATGAAGCCAAAATCGTATCTGCCCACCGCACGCCCGATTTGATGTTTCAATTTGCAGAACAAGCTAAGCCGCACGGCATTCAATGTATCATCGCGGGAGCGGGCGGTGCCGCGCATCTGCCCGGCATGATTGCAGCAAAAACCATTGTCCCGGTGTTAGGGGTTCCGGTAAATTCCCGGCACCTGCAGGGAATGGATTCATTGCTTTCCATCGTTCAAATGCCAAAAGGCATTCCCGTCGCCACATTTGCCATTGGGGAAGCGGGTGCAGCCAACGCCGCGTTGTTTGCAGTCGGATTGTTAGCGATGAATAATGACGAACTGAATGCGAGATTAACCGCATTTCGGCGCAAGCAGGCTGAAATGGTGGTCACAAGCGAGTTGCCGGAATGATGCGCATGATGCCGGGAGCCATGCTGGGTGTTGTGGGTGGCGGGCAGCTAGGACGCATGTTCGTGCAAGCGGCGCAGCAAATGGGCTATTTGGTTACGGTGCTGGATTCATCGGTTGACAGTCCAGCCGGGCGCATCGCGAATGATTTTGTTTGCGCAGATTTCGCGGATCAATCCGCTCTGGAAAAATTGGCTACGCAATGTGCGGCAATTACTACCGAATTTGAAAACATTCCAGCGGATTCATTACGCCAGCTTGCAAAAACCTGCCGCGTCAGCCCGGATGCCGGCAGTGTCGCCATTGCACAAAACCGGGTGCTGGAAAAACAATTTTTAGTCAATAGCGGCTTTGCCGTCGCGCCGTTTGCTGTTGTCGCGCGGCATGAGGATATTTTTGCGATCGGACTGGATAATTTTCTTCCCGGTATTTTGAAAGTCAGTCAATTTGGTTATGACGGCAAAGGGCAAAAACCGGTGACTGATCAAGCGCAATTGATAGCCGCGTATGCACACCTGAATCATCCGGTTTGCGTATTGGAAAAATTTATGCAGCTAAAATGCGAGGTGTCGGTCGTGGTGGCGCGCGGCAGCGACGGTGATATCAAGACTTTTCCGGTTTCGGAGAATCAACACGTTAACGGCATCTTGGACATCAGCATCGTACCTGCAAGAATTCCGCAAAAATTGGCGCAACAAGCCCAGACTATCGCTTGCGAGGTAGTTGAGCGGCTGAATTACCAAGGCGTACTATGCGTGGAATTTTTTGTGCTGCAAGATGAAAAATTGCTGATCAATGAGATTGCGCCGCGGCCTCATAACAGCGGGCATTATTCCATCAATGCTTGCATCACATCGCAATTCGAGCAGCAAGTCCGTACGCTGTGCGGGCTTCCACTAGGGGAAACCACGCAATACAGTGCGGCTGTGATGGTGAATTTGCTCGGTGAATTATGGCAGTACGGTGAACCCAACTGGAATCTGGTGTTGCGGCATCCCTCTGCCAAATTGCACTTATACGGTAAAGCCGAAGCGCGGCCGGGACGGAAAATGGGGCACTTTAGCGTATTAAATGCCAGCGCTGAAATAGCATTGCAGCAAGCCCTTCATATTAAAAAACAACTCCAGCATTCCAAGCTGAAATCATGACGCAATCATCCGCTTTGTTTGAAACCCATATCGAAAGTTTGCCATTGCTGCACCGTGGCAAAGTCCGCGATATTTATGCCGTGGGTGAGGACAAGCTGTTGATTGTACAAACCGACAGGTTGTCGGCATTCGACGTTATTTTGCCAACCGCGGTACCTGGCAAGGGAAAAATTCTCACTGCACTGTCGCAATTCTGGTTTGATAAACTTACGCATATCATGCCCAACCATTTGACCGGTATCGCGCCGGAATCGGTGGTTGCTGAAAATGAGCGCGATCAAGTGTCGGAGCGCGCATTTGTGATCAGGCGCTTGAAACCGCTTCCGATTGAGGTGATCGTGCGCGGTTATGTAGCGGGTTCCGGCTGGAAGGATTATCAACAAACCGGTGCGATTTGCGGCATTCCGTTGCCTCCGGGCTTGAAACTCGCCGACAAACTGCCGGACGGTGCAATTTTTACCCCATCGACCAAAGCGCCGGCCAGCGCGCACGATGAAAATATGACCATTGCGGAAATAGATGATCTGTTGGGCCGAGAATTGACCAATAAAATCAGCACCAAAGCTATCCAGCTCTATACCGAAGCATCCGGCTACGCGCTGCAACGCGGCATCATTATCGCCGACACCAAATTTGAATTCGGACAAGATGATGCCGGTGAATTGTATTTGATCGACGAAGTACTAACCCCCGACTCATCGCGCTTCTGGCCCGCCGGCCAATACCGTCCCGGCCATAACCCGCCCAGTTATGACAAACAATTTGTGCGCGATTGGCTGGAAAAACAAGACTGGAACAAACAAGCACCCGCGCCGGCATTACCGGAGGATGTTTTACGGCACACGGTGGAAAAATACCGGGAGGCTTTGCATTTGCTTGTAAGTATTCCATAATTGCAAGACGTTGTTGACTAGCCATTCAAGCTTCACGAATGGATTGCTCAATGCCTGCAGAGGCTAAGGTGTAAAACGTAATTGCACTGCTTGATAGTGTTCTTCGCAATATCTTAACAACGCCCAGATGAAAAAAATCAAACCCGAAATTTCCAAGCTTTCTTCAATGGTAGTAATCATACTGTAAGTCAAATTTTCTTCTCCATGCAATTCAACATGTTGACCGCCAATAAGTTCGAAACCAATGGCGCCTCCGAGGTAAATTGCTGCAGCGAGCAGGAATCTTACCCTTACGGGCTTAGGAAGATGCAACAAAAATCTGAGCATAAACAGTCCGATTAACATAACAACTATAATGCCTGGAACAACCCACGCAAAATAAAACACACCGAGATTGTGTTCACCGAGCATTGATTGAACTGGCCAGATAAGCTTCTCATGAAGCTGAAATATTTCATCGTAGGCCATGTATAAAAATCCGGAGAATAGAACTGCCCATTGCATCACATATGGGCTTTTCAAGTTACTATTGAGAATAGTAATAAGCCCTAGTAGCGCAACGATAATCATCATCAACAGCATTGTGAAATACGTTGGAATGTTGCGTTCTTCGTCTACATTAAAGAGACGAATCAGTGACTTAAAGCCGTCTACTCCAAACATAAATTTGGAAATTTGCCCGGCTATGCTCGCAGCGATGAGTAAAAACGCCGCCATTGCCAAAATACGTGTGATAGTCGATGAATTTAGTGATACTTGATGGATGGTCTTATTCATGAAAATCTAGTTGACGTTTAATAAATAACTTTCTTTTTGTTGTTAAGTGCATGATCCTGCGTCTACTGATTGCATGTCCCGGCATCCGTAACCAGGTCGCTCAGCTCGAAAACCAGCTTATTGCCAGACGATAATGAAGGGACATACTGTAGTGTTGCCCAGTATTTCGTATCGCCGCCTTGCGTTAGAATGTTTAATCTAGGAATATGCAGGTGACCGTCAGTTCCAAATGTTGGTTGCGAAGCATTGCATTTGTTGTCCGTTTCCCTGGATGCAGTCATCTCCAATTGGCTGCATTGATCTTCTTTTGATCCTTGTACCGTATTTGCACCGCCTGTAGGTGCCGGCGCATTTTCCTTGCATTGCAAATTGCCGTCTATAGTATTCTGGATGATTTCGATTTCACCGATGTTCTGGAAAACTTGTACGTTGCCGCTGACGATGTTACGCAAGGCTTGAAAGGAACCCGAATTACTTTCAAACTGTATGTCACTGTCTATCATGCTGTCGCTGATAATAGCGCCGCCGCCTTGCTTAATTTGTACAGATCCACCAATTCTCGAATTTTCAAGCACATTCACCTGTCTTGCATTCTCGGCTTGCAGATTGCCGATAACGACCGTTTTTCGTGTAGTAATGGTTGCGTTAGTGGCTGCCTGAATAGTCCCCAGTACACGCATATTATTTAGATTGCATTCGCTGTTGCTGGGCACAAGCACATTATCGACAGTCGCATTTTCTATAATGCCGTTGCAGATAGTTTCTTCGGCTGTGGCATGAAACGGCAATGTTGAGAGCAGAATAGCTGCAATTGATTTGTAAATGGATGGTTGTTTCATATTTATCTCCTGGCAAATAATGTGAGAGGCAGGATGTGCCGCAGTGGCAACATTCCTCGAAATCACTATTTCTTTAAATAAATAGTAGGATTTTGTAGTTCAAATTTAACCGAAAAAAGCACCGACACAATCCGCACCTGAGAAATGCGGGTTAATCACCGTGCTTTAGTCAGAGTTTGCGACAGTCGAACTGGGATAGTGGAAATGACTGAAGCTGAAGTTCGTGTTATCAAGAATTGCATTTTTTCATGAATGCATTCCAGCCTTGCGGCCGAATTTCTAGCGGCGCAGGTCTACATCGTTCATGAAGTACAGACAATATTTAATTTCGGAGTGCGTTAGTGTTAGAAAAATATCCAGGGATATTTTTCTAACACTACTTTTAGAATCGTGCGCATTGATCTTCTTTGTTGCCATCAACAATATTGCGCGCTCCTCGTGGTGCTGGCACATTGGACTGGCATTGCAGATTGCCGCCAATCACATTATCGTAAATTCCTGTCGCACGGTCATTTTGATTGACTTTAACGTCCGAGTCCACATCGCTGTACTGAATTAGAAGTGGCGCTTGGTTGTCGTTCCAATCAACTGTTCCGCCTACGTGACTATGCAAAATTAAGCTACGCAGGCTGTTAGTGATTCCAGTTAATTGCACATTCCCATTGATATTGCTATTAAGAATACGCACACGGTTTGCGCCATCGGTTTGAACATTTCCAATTACAGTTGCACCATTCTGAATCAATACCTGCGCTTTATCACGCAACTCGACGTTTCCTTTTACCCTCGTTCCATTCAATGTGCAAGAACGCCCGGCTGGAACGATGACATTGCCATCAATCGTAACTGCCCCAATAGTTCTTGTACATCTGCTATCGTCAGCAAATGCGGGAAAAACCATATACATGGCCAGAATTATGAGTGTTTTTCTAATCATATTATCACCTATTTTTTTAAGTTGTTTTTGATAAACATATGGTTACAATAGATCATCCGGTTTTGTAAGATAATCCTTACTCCGTAATAATTTTTTTACTCTAGCATGAGAAATATGAAAATATTACTACAAACGTGTTACAAAACCATTAAATTCACAAATAATTAACAAATAA
>SSFV01000071.1 GCA_008015565.1 Nitrosomonas sp.
AAAGCTCGTTTGAGAACAACACCGACAGTGCCGACATAGCGGCTCTCCAGCCAACCGAATGTCCGATTGAATAATTGCCAGAATCGATTGGGATTTCCATGTCCGGGTTTAAGTATTAGCGCGCATAAAGCCGGGCTAAGCGTGAGCGCGACAAATCCTGAGATGGCAACAGACAATGCGATTGTGATCGCAAACTGCTTGTATAACTGCCCCGTAATACCCCCTAAAAATCCAACCGGTAAAAAAACGGCTGCCAATACCAAGACAATCGCAATGACAGGACCTGTGACTTCATCCATGGCTTTTTTAGCCGCATCACGCGGTGACAATCCGCCTTGGGTTATGTGTCTTTCAACGTTTTCCACCACAACGATGGCATCATCGACTACGATACCAATGGCCAACACCATACCGAACAATGTCAAGGTATTGATGGAAAAACCCAGCGCATCCATTCCCGCGAGCGTGCCAATCAAGGATATCGGCGCGGCAAGGGCTGGAATCAATGTAGCCCGCCAGCTTTGCAAAAACACAAATACCACCAAAATAACCAAAAGTAATGCTTCACCCAGCGTTTTGACCACCTCCTTGATAGAAACTTCGATAAACTGGGTAGTATCGTAAGGAATGTCATATGAGACGCCTGCAGGAAAGCTTCTCGCCAAGTTTTCCATTTCTTCCTTGACGCGCTTGACGGTATCCAGTGCATTGGCCCCCGGTGAAAGAAAGGTCAATATAAAAGTATTGGGCTTGCCATTCCAGCGTCCTTGCAAATCGTACGATTGCGCCCCCAATTCAACCCTAGCCACATCGCGCAAGCGAACCATGGATCCATCCGGATAGGCGCGCACGATCATATCTTCAAATTCTTTGACTTCACTCATGCGGCCGCGCGTGATAACGGGAATCGTCAATTCGGTTTTCTCAGACGTCGGCTCACGGCCAATCCGGCCTGCCGGGAAGTCACGGTTTTGTTCGCGCACTACATTGGCAATTTCCGTAGGGGTAAGGTTGAGTTGCGCCATACGCACCGGATCCAGCACCAATCTCATGGAGTAATTCTGTCCTCCGAACACCACAGCATCGCCGACACCGGGAAGACGCTTCACATTATCCAAAATGCGCAGCAAGGTATAATTCGACAAAAACACCGTGTCATGTTGTGGATCGGTGGAACTCAATGCAATCACGGCCAATAAATCCGGCGACGTTTTTTTCACAGTGATACCTTGCCGTATCACTTCATCAGGCAATTGCGGCTCTGCCAAACGCTGGCGATTTTGCGTTTGCACCTGCGCGATATCGATATCGGTACCAATTTCGAACGTAAGCTTCATGGTCATGTGCCCGTCGTCGGTGCTGGTCGACTCGTAATACAGCAGATTATCAATACCAGGCAGTTGTATTTCGATCGGTCGCGCCACCGACTCCGCAACCACCTCCGCACTCGCGCCGGGGTAATCGGCTTCGATCTGAATCATCGGTGGCGTGATTTGCGGAAACTGCGCAACCGGAAGTTTTTGTAATGAAACAAGTCCCAGAACCACAATGATGATCGATAGCACCGAAGAAAAAATCGGCCTGTCAATAAAAAAATGCGAGCTGATCATGGATATTGCTCCATTGCTTGCTCAGAGGACAATGTTGGCGTCGATTCTTGCTGTGAAAGCGTGGCCTGTACTGGAACACCAGGTAGAATGCGGAAAAAACCCTCCACCACAACCCGTTCTCCCGGTTGCAAGCCGCTTTCAATCAACCACTCTTTACCATGCCACATGCTGGCGCGAACCGGCCGGATTTGCGCTTTCTCTTCCTCATCCACGACATATACGAATGATCCCATCGGTCCTTGTTGAACCGCACGTTGCGGAATCAAAATCGCATTGGTACGGGTATAACCTTTGATACGAATTTTGACGAACTGGCCCGGATAAAAATAAGATTGCCCCGGGGAAAGATTGCCTTCCGGATTTGGAAACGTAAATCGTCCTTGCAAAGTTCCGGTTTCCGGACGGATCGCAACATCGGCGAAATCCAGCACACCTTCATGCGGATAAACGCTGCCATCGGAGAAAATCATCGTTCCACGCAGTTGAAAAATATCGGGACGCTGCACCTTATGTTCAGCAATCTCACGGCGGCGGCGCAAGAGATAGCTTTCCGGAACGCTGACATTGACATACATCGGATCAAGCTGATCGATGGTCGCGAGCAGTGTTTCCTGCGCGGAAATCAGTCTGCCTTCATAGAAATGGCTACGGCCAATCCGGCCATTTACAGGGGCACTAATCTTGGTATTATCCAAATCGAATTTAGCTTTAACCAGATCGTTTTGTGCCGCTTCCAATGCCGCTTTGGCTCCCCTCACCTCGGCCTCCGCATCATCGACATTCTTTTTGCTCACCGCTTGCTGTTCGAGCAATGGTTTTACGCGTGCCAAATCCTGTTTAGCTAAATCGAGTCGGGCCTGAGCCTGCGCCACCTTAGCCCTAGTGCTAAGATAAATGGCATTAAATGGCACCGGATCGATAAGGTAAAGCTGATCGCCTTTTTTAATATTGCGGCCTTCGGTAAAAAAAACTTTTTTTATGATACCGCTGACTTGCGAACGGATTTCGACTGGGCGGAAAGCCTCTGTTTGGCCGATAAACTCCGGCTCGTCTTCAATCGTTTGCGCTGCCACGATCACCACTTCTACTTGTGGAACCGGTGGCGCCGCATTTGTTGGCGCTTTCCCTGAGCAACCAGCCAGGGCCATCAGGCATAATCCTGCACTGATGCCAACAAGCGCAATAGCAATTTGAGAAATCGATTCGGTTAATTTCAGTTTTGGGTTAATCATGCCATTCAGACCAGAAAAATTTCAAAAATCACGTGACCGCCACTCAACAAGCATGTTTGTCAATCCATGCAATATAGCGATCCATCCAGTTTTGCAGAAAATTCCTGCTGACCGCGCTTATATTTCCATCCGCGTCGAATAGTCCGTCTTTCATCTGAA
Source organism: Nitrosomonas sp. (assembly GCA_008015565.1). GTDB lineage: Bacteria > Pseudomonadota > Gammaproteobacteria > Burkholderiales > Nitrosomonadaceae > Nitrosomonas. The sequence goes on from SSFV01000071.1 coordinate 3,002, forward strand.
TAAACGCTTCAGGCTGGCCCAGGGTCGGCACATCCAAGTAAGACAGGACATTACGCAAGTGCTGTTGCGCCATTGCCGTGCCGATAGCACCCACCGAAACGCCCAATACTCCGGCGGGTTTTCCTGCCCATGCGCTCTGCCCGTATGGCCGGGATGCATGATCGATGGCATTTTTGAGCACGCCTGGAATTGAACGATTATATTCCGGCGTGACGAATAAAATGCCGTGAGCCGCTACAATTTCAGATTTCAGCCGTTTGACGGCTGCGCACGGATTGTTATCGTCATCCTGATTATAGAGCGGCAAATCGTTAATCTGCGAAAACTTGAATGTGAACTCCGGAGGAGCCAGTTTCACAATAGCATTTGCCAGTTTATGGTTAAAAGAATCCTTGCGAAGGCTGCCAACCATGACAGCAATTAGATATTGGCGCATGACCATCTCCTTTTTATTTATTGGCGGTATGATTTGATTTTATCTGGTGTTACCGCAGTCTTGTTACCATCCTGCAACAACCGTTGCAGAATATTATGGCAACCAGCCTCCGCCCAGCGCTTTGTAAAGCTGCACGACTGAAGTCAAACGGAAACGCTGTGTCGCGCTGAGCGCAAACTCGGCATCGAATAAGTTGCGTTTGGCAAGCAACACGTCCACATAGCTGGTAATGCCGCCTTGATAGCGTAAATCCGCGACATGTAAGGCAGAATGAAGCGCTTCCACTTGATGCTGCTGTGCCAGTAACTGATCGTTCGCGGTGCGAATCGCCATTAACGCATCTTCAACTTCTTTAAAAGCCAGCAAAATCGTTTGCTCGTAGTGTGCCAATGCCTGTCTTGCCTGCGCTTCCGCAGCGCGTTGCTCAAAACCAAGACTCTGAGCATTGAGTAACGGTCCTGCCAGGCCAAGCCCGCCTACACCAAACTCGCTTCCGGATAATAACAGATTGGACAATGCCGGGCTGGCCACACCGAGCATACCGGTAATCGAGAATTTCGGAAACCGCGATGCTTGGGCCATGCCGATCCGGGCTGTGGCAGCAGCAAGCGCCTGTTCAGCCTGTAGAATATCGGGACGCCGCTGCAACAATTCCGACGGTAAGCCTGCGGGCACCTCCGGCGGCACCACCTGTTCTGTCAACGAAAGTCCACGCGTAATCGAAACCGGATTTCTTCCTAACAACACGCTGAGTTCATTCTCTTTCTGTACCACGTTGCGCTCTAACTCAGCCACACGAGCAGCGGCGTTGGCGCGCTCCGCTTCGAATTGATCCAGATCCAGACGGGAAATGACCCCTCCTTGCAATTGCGCGCGGGAAATGGCAACCGATTCTTCCCATGAAGCCAGCGCGCGGTACGCAATGTCCCGCTGTATGTCAAATTGCAGCAAATCGAAATAAGACTGCGCTACCGCACTGATCAGCGCCAAGACAATGGCACGGCGATTTTCTTCACGTGCCATCAAGTCGGCCCGGGCTGCTTGATTGGAACGGCGGATCCTGCCCCAGATATCGATTTCCCAATTTAAAGTTGTACGCCCGAAATAACTAAAAGGGGTTGGAAATCCGGGAATCCCAAAACCGCTGAGTTTACCGAACACCGGTGCGTTGGCGTCAATATCCATGTTAGGCACAAAATCCATAAATGCAATGCGGGAACGCGCCTCGAATTCCTCAACGCTCGCAATCGCGCGTTTGAGATCCTTGTTTTCCCGCAATGCCTGATTAATGAGCCGCTGCAATTCCTCATCGCGCAACAGTTCCCACCACGGAATATTCGCAATCGACTGCCCTTCCGCCTGATCGATCCTAAATCGCTCTGCTGTATCGATGGACGGACGAAGATAGTCGGGACCCATGGCGCAGCCGGTTAACCATAAACACAAGAATAAGATTAACCGGCGAATTGGACGGCAACAAAAACCGCTTCCCAATAGTAAAAAAATTTTTGAAGCGTTTTTATCAGACGTATTTCGATAATCCGTTAATTGCATTATTTCGTTAACAATATACAACTGAATCAATTCATTATCCTATAGCACCATAAATGAGGAGATATGCTGTGTTCGATTGGTGCACCTGAAGTAGCTTGCATATTAACTGATTAATTTGACCGATACTACTTTGAGCAATTATCTGTAAGACAATACTGACGTTAATTTTTTATTTTTTATGTTATTTTATGAGGACTTATATAATTTTTTGATGATAAGGATTCACTATGCGCCTATTTCAGGATGATGCAATGGTTATCTTTATGTGTATGGATCAAACCGCATAATCAATCAATCTATCCGTTTCTGTCCAAATCAAGCACCCAGGAATGAATTTGATTTTCCGATATCAATTACCCCTAAGTGAAGGGAGAACGTATGAGTGGTTACATCAAGATATTGGTTGTTGAAGATGAGAAAATTGTTGCTCTGGATCTAAAACGGCGTCTGACCAAATTAGGTTATGAAGTAACAGGCACGGCCTCCAGTGGTGATAAGGCGCTAACACTGGTGAGCCAGGAGTTGCCCAATATCATATTGATGGACATCCACATACAAGGAAGAATCGATGGCATCGAAGTAGCTGCCATGCTGCAACGCATTCATAGTATTCCGATTATTTATTTAACCGCGTATTCTGAAGAAAAAACGCTCGCTCGCGCCAAGACAACCAAGCCTTATGGTTATTTATTAAAACCATTTTCAGATAGAGAACTGCACATCATCATTCAAGTCAGCTTGGAGCGTTATCATAGCGATATGCTACTAAAGAAAAATGAACAGCATTTTCGACTTGCACTGGAAGCTGCTCAATTAAATACCTGGGAAATTACGGAAGACTCTCAAGAAATATTCATGGGCAAGAGCCCTGCAGGAGATCTCCAACCGCTATCAGGCTGGACAGATTTCTATCGTTCAGTCGATGAGCATGACAAACCCAAAGTTTCCGGTTTTATCCATAGACTGCGTAACCAAATAAACACTATTGGCGAAATTGAATTCCGTGTTAACGCTGCAGTCGGTAAAGTGCACTGGTATAAACTCTACGGAAAATCATTTACCAACAGTGATCTAGAGAAGAATCATATCGTTGGCGTGTTACAGCATACAACCGAAAATCGCCTTGTAAAAGATCGATTGGCACAAGCGGCCACTGTGTTTGAATACGCCTCCGAAGGCATCATCATTCTAAACGAGAATAAGAAGTTTGATTGTGCCAATAATGCCTTCTATAAAATCACCGGGTTTCAACACGACGATTTAAAGGCACAGGAATTACCATTCTTAACACAGCGCTCTCTTCATAGTGAAGATGAAAATAAAATTTGGCAAGCCTGCGACGAATATGGTCACTGGCAAGGTGAAATCATCGTGTTTAAGAAAAATGGAGAAAAAATATACACTTGGCTGAATATCGGTGTCATCCCTGCGAACTCAGGTATAGAACAGCGGTTTGTTGTCATGCTATCCGATATTACGATAATACGAAAAACCGAAGAGCAGCTATCGCGCATCGCCTATTATGACAGCCTGACAAATCTGCCTAATCGTATGCTGATCATGGACCGGCTGAATCAAGCATTGGCAAAAGCGGTAAGAGAATCTTCACTGTTAGGCGTATTGTTTATAGATCTGGATAATTTCAAAAGGGTAAATGATACGCTTGGACACAAAAATGGAGATACCCTGTTGTGCTTTGTCGCACGAAGAATGTACTCAGTGCTGCGGCAAAGCGACACACTAGGAAGATTGAGTGGTGATGAGTTCATTGTTATTGTGTCCAATGCGGAATCTTATGAGTCACTTGTCAAAGTTGCTGAAAAAATATTGGAAAGTGTCTCTAGCGTCGTGATTATCGATAATATGGAAATATTGCCCTCCTGCAGCATCGGTATCAGCGTTCACCCGGATCATTCCGCACACCCGGATGAATTGGTTCAAATGGCAGACACGGCGATGTACGAAGCAAAAAACAAAGGGCGAAACAGCTATGCTTTCTACCATCCATCGTTAACACAGAAAGCCGCTCATCATCTGACAAGAGAACGCGAACTTTATCGTGCATTGGAAAGAAACGAATTTATACTTTACTATCAACCGCAATTTTCTCCAATCAAGAAAAAAATAACCTGTGTAGAAGCGTTAATTCGCTGGCAACATCCAACTCGAGGTTTATTAGCCTCCAGTGAGATTATTCCGGTGGCAGAGACCAGTCGTCTAATCATTGAAATAGGCAACTGGGTATTGACGCAAGCTTGCAAGCAACTTAGCCTGTGGCAGGCTACCGGCCTATGTGATCTTCGCGTCGCTGTCAATATTTCCATACGGCAACTTGCAGGCATGCAGTTGCAAAAATTGATTCCTGACTTATTGCATCAATATTCTTTGCCAGCACATCTGCTCGAATTAGAAGTAACAGAATCCTGTCTCCAAAACGATTTAACTTATATTCACTGCTTAGAACAACTGGAAAATCTGGGTGTATTGATTTCCATAGTTGATTTTGGCACAGGCTACTCATGCCTAAGCTCATTAAAGAATCTACCGATTCACCGGTTAAAAATCGATCAAAGCTTCATCACAGGCATTCCCCGCGACGATAACGATTGCGCAATTGCATCGGCTATCGTGGTGTTAGCGCAAAAGTTAAAAATGCAAGTGATTGCGGAAGGCATCGAAACACTCGAGCAGATTAACTTTCTTACTCAACTGGGTTGTGATGAATTACAAGGCTATTTGCTCAGTAAACCGGTCGATCCACAAAGCATCCCCAATTTGATCAATCAATTGCCAATTCAATTCACTTCCTGAGCCATAAGATACATTGAAGGATTAGATCAATGCCGTCCAATCAGTTCGATCATTTTGGCAACACGGAAGAAATGATGTATCTAGCAGTAGAAGCCTCGCCAAGCGGTATGGTCATGACAGATTGTGAAGGAAAAATTGTTATGGTGAATTCCATGGCGGAGAAACTTTTTGGCTATTCGCGGCAAGAACTTATCGGCAACTCGCTCGAAATACTCATTCCCGAAAGATTTCGCCATCAGCATCCGGATTACCGGCAAAGTTATATCAACGAATCAAAATCCCGCCCAATGGGTCATGGAAGGGATCTTTACGGCTTACACAAATGCGGGAAAGAATTTCCAGTGGAAGTTGGTTTGAATCCAATAGAAACTAAACATGGCACCTTTGTTTTAGCGGCCATAGTCGATATCACCGATCGCAAATATGCCGAAGAAATGATACGGCTTGCAGTGGAAGCCTCGCCCAATGGCATGATCATGACCAATTGTGAAGGAACCATTATGATGGTAAATACCGCAACCGAAACATTGTTTGGTTATCAACGCGAAGAATTGATCGGGCAACCGGTCGAATTATTGATACCGGAATCTCACCGGGTACATCACCCAAAATTAAGAAACAATTACCTAAAAGAACCCAGTACGCGTGCCATGGGGCATGGAAGAGATCTTTATGGACTGCACAAAAGCGGCAAAGAATTTCCGGTTGAAGTTGGGCTGAATCCGACTCCAACCCCGCGAGGCTTTATGGTGCTGGCTTCCGTTATCGATATTACGCAACGCAAGTATCAAGAAGCGCAACTCAAAGCTGCGTTGAAAGAGAAAGATTTATTATTGTCGGAAATACATCACCGGGTTAAAAATAACCTGCAAATTATCGATAGCTTGCTAGGCATGCAATCCGATCAACTTTTGAATGACGCGGCCACATCGGTATTAAAGGAGAGCCAATGCTGAGTAAGATCGATGGCAATTATTCATCAGATCCTGTACGAATCTTCAGATTTCTCGCATGTCGACTTTTCCAGCGTTATCCGTAACTTGGTCAGCAATCTCTCAGTCTCCTATGCAACAGATTCCTCGCGAATACAAATCAACACTGATACAGATCATATT
>SSFV01000128.1 GCA_008015565.1 Nitrosomonas sp.
AATATTCAAAATTAATTTCGTTGACAAAGTGCTTAAGCCATTATTACCCAATCAAAGACATTGCCGGTCATTCCGACATCGCGCCCGGCCGCAAAACCGATCCGGGGCCATATTTTGATTGGAAGAGATATGCTGCAGATTTGGATAACAAAATTGCCTACAACGAATAAGTTAAGTCCCTGCCGATTCAACAGAAAATTTCAGAGAGCAAAACAAATTCGTCATTGTATAAAGAAAAACCCCGCTAGTTACAGCGGGGAAGCGGGATAAACACTCATTAGGTTTCGAGTCACAACCCTTAATCAGTGCATGCTGGCTTTAGTTTTGCAGTGCTTAGTGAGAATGAACCGGGCTGCGTTGCGCTTGTGTTAATTGATTCGCCCACTGAGCCGGTAAATTTTGTACCCAGCCGTTGTATACGACAGGAATTGCAAGGACACCTTGTCCGCCCATTCCAGGATTTCCTGTTATGTTGGCATCCTTAAGCGTAGCATCTGAAGAGAAAAGTCCGACACTGCCCACAATGGCGGCATCGATTGGATTGCCATCTTGATTCGGATCGGGATCAACCACTAACATTCTGTTTGAAAATTTACTTGAAACATAGGCGTAATAACCACCACCCTGTTTAGCGCCGTACTGCACACCGTGACAACCTGGATCGCATGGCAGCATTGCAACAATCTCATCCGTAGCAGTATTTAGGATTGTAATCGTTCCTGTCAGAGTATTTGCCGTCACCATATTGGTACCGTCGGGTGAAACAGGGGTTTGTATCGGCAATGCGCCGGCCGGGCCTGAAATCGCGCCGGATATCGGGTCATAGTTCGCAATCATGTTAATTTCTTTGATAACCTGATGGGTATCCATATCTACCACGGTAATTACGCTGTCCAATAAATTCGATAGGTAGTATTTGCTCGCATCCGGCATCATGCCGGCTGCCAGAGGGTGGCTAAATGAGCTGCTGGCTGGCACGATGGCGTCAATCCCGTTATTTTGGAAATTATATTGCGTGGTATCACCGGAAATTGCGTTGGCTGTTACCATGTGCTTGCCATCGTGACTCATCCAATGCGCATGAGGGTTGCCTCGGCCAATATCGACGCGGCGCAAAACCGAAGTCGCCAGCGGCGCCAGCTCCATGACTGAATCATGCCGGCTATCGCCATTATTGGTCACGTGGATCCGGTCGTTATCGGTCAGAGTCATTACATGCGCGGGTGATTCACCGACGGACACATTGCGGATCAATTTGCCTGACAACCGATCATAAACTGTCAATTTGCTATCAAACCATTGCGTTACATAGATGACCTTTTGGTTTTTGTCGGTCCACAGGTTATGCGGATTGTTCATGTTAATTGAAGGTAAAGCCACTTTTCGCACCACCTTCCAGGAAGTGCCATCTACAACCGATACCGTGCCAGGTTTTGATTTTCCAGCTGTTGTTTCAAATTGCGTCGTCACCAAAATTTCACCAACTGCTGCAACTTCCGGATTGCTGAGGTCTGCCAGCTCGATATTATTACCATAGCGTGCATTCATTACGGCAGGCAAATTAACCACGCCAATGTCAACACGGACATCAACATTCGGATAAGTAACAGTCCAAGGCGTATTGCGCGCATAGTTTTGCCAGTTAGCGGGATTGGTAGCGATGAAAAATGTCCGCAATAAACGCGTCGCCAAATCACTGCTGCTCGGAACCGTAATGCCATTAATCAAACTCAGCGATTTTCCTAAATCCAGTCCGGTTGTCTTTGGATCATCCACAATCACCGCACCAAACATGTAAGGGTGAATACTGCAGGTAAACACATATAAACCCGGTGTCCTGAGTATCACTTCATCGCCGCCTTTTCTAGGTTCGGTATTAAACGGCATATTTGCAGCATTGGTGGGATAAATCAGACTGGTCCGAGTATGAACGGTATTGGAATTACCCGAGAATTTGACGCGCACGCCTGGTTTGGCAATCGCAATCGAGCGGCTGCCAGCCACGGTTGAACCGGTATCAAACCAACGACCCGGATGATCTGTCAGTGAAAATTTTACTTCATTATCTCCAGCATAAACGCTATTTACTGATAACAAAAAAATGAAAGTCGCTACATATGATGCGAATACTGATGAAATTTTGTGGACTGTCGATGGTATAGGCATAAAATTTCCCTAAAAGCGGTTAAATGAGCAAGTCTTGACGATCGCCATTGCGGCAATCGACTGCCATTATCCGTATGACCATCGCTTTCAAATGCAAAAATACCACAGCTAAACTATGCTATTTTTTTATTACAAACATGGAAGAGTGCAATCGGTATAAGATTGCTAAAAATTGACGCTATGCGTTGATAGCCAGAAATTGTTGCAATATTTTGTTTAATTGCGCTTGATCAAAGGGCTTACTAAGGTGGCCATTCATACCCGCATCAAAACACTGTTGCTTGATGTCATCAAATGCATGCGCCGTTAAAGCCACAATGGGTATGGGCGATTTGTTTTGTTGTTGCTCTAATGCCCGAATTTGCTTTGTGGCTTCAAATCCATCCAGCACGGGCATATTGCAATCCATCAAAATTAAATCAAAATACTGTGATGAAAATTCACGGATGGCTTCAACACCATCTCGTGCCAGAATTACCGTACAATTCAAACGTTCAAGCATGGCCCTGCTGATTAGTTGATTTACTTCATTATCTTCCACAAGCAATATTTGCCGGTGAGAAGCAAAAGCAGCCGGTCGTATCTGAGATTCGCAATCGCTATATTTTGAATTTGCAGTATCCGCAATTCCATAGGCAAGCGGTATGCTGACATCGAAGCGGCTTCCGTTATTCAGTTCACTGGATAGCGCTATTTTTCCATGCATCAATGCCAGTAAATTATTCGTGATCACCAAACCTAAACCAGTTCCATGAATATGCTGCGAAGATTCTCCAACTTGTGTGAATTCTTGAAATAAGAGCTTCTGATTTTCTTCGGAAATACCAATACCTGTATCCGAAACCGAAAGTTGTAATTCAATGAGCCGCTGCCCCGGAATAGGAATACAGCGTACCGCAAGCCGAACCTCTCCCATCTGGGTAAACTTGAACGCATTGCTGAGTAAATTAAATAAAATTTGTTTGATCCGGTCAGGATCGCCGATCAAATCATAGGTCACATCGCAATCAACAATAACTGTAAAGCTCAAACATTTTTCATTGGCTTTAATACGAAATAAAGAATCAACTTCATCGATCAATTCTCGCAAGCCAAACGGCCGGCTGGCGATATTGAGTTTGCGCGCTTCGATCTTGGCAAAATCGAGAATATCGTCAATGATGCGTAACAAGGTTTTGCCTGAATTACGTATCACATTCAAATAATAAGCTTGTTCTTTAGTCAGGGATGTACCCGCCAAAACCTCTGTCATACCCAGTACCCCATTCATAGGCGTACGTATTTCATGGCTCATTGCCGCCAGAAATGCTGATTTCGCTTTACTTGCACTTTCAGCCTGCAAACGCGCCTGTTCGAGATCTACAGTCTGTTTTTTTAGCAGCAATGCCTGCTGCTTGGCTGACCAGTAATCATCGTGCTGTAACTTACCGTTATGAATTGAAAAGACAAAATAGGCAAGTCCGATGACCAGAAACACCCAACCGGTATCAATCTCAACAAAATAAACCAAGCAAAGTAAACTGGGCAGGTAAATCAAAATTGCAAAAACCAGCATGAGACGAATACGCGGAGCGGTTGCCGCAATCCCTCCCGCCGTAAAACCAGCCGTTGCAATGACTGCTAAAAACGTAACGCTGTCAATTTTGCCAATCGTCAGAAAAACCCAAAACAACAAGAAAGCCCAAGTCAAAGCTGTCGCGATATAAATTACTGGAATGATCCATTCGATGAGCTTCTCATTGTTATTTTGGCTAATAGCTCGCCGATAAGTAATAAATCGTAGTAATGCCAGAATTGAAAACAAAATTATAAAGCTTGCAATATAAGGCTGTGACCTCAATATGGGAGACATTAGAATAATTGCAGCGCAACATAACACATAAAACAAACCACCCAGCCGCATCCGCCGTGCCACATCTCGATTAGTGCCCGATCGCACATTTTCAATATTGATCGCTTCAGGATCAGACCAAATAACCATTTGACGCCTTTCTATTCACTATTGATATCGCCCGGATCATCTAAATTTCAAAAACGATTTTGTACTAACTGAAAAGTTAGGCATACGCCATGTTAATTTTAGAAAGACTAGTTAGAGTATGGTTAATTGTCAATTTGGAATATCTTTAATTTCCCTTAAAATCAATTATCTTATCAGCTTGTGGTTGGATCATTGGAGCATGCAGGTTGAAATGACAACGGTATTGCTTACGAAACCAGATCTTACTTTAGTTTCAGATGATTGAGTGTATCTATTTGAACCGGGAATTGCTCTCATTTTGACAATCAGTAAATTTTTTAACTCTCGATTTTGTGCAAATTAAACTTCAGTAATCGATAGAATGACGGTATGCAATAAGCAATTTCCCAAAAAGTGATTGCGTAATCTAGCCATTCAAAACATCAGCTTGTCAAAAAATCAAAAAATCCGTTACTTTTAGTGATTATTCGCACAGACAAATGATAGTAATTCTCGTATCCTTTTAAATTAATCTCAAAACAAGACTGCCGGCATGCTCAAACATACAAAAAAAGTCGAAATTAATTTAGGCTATGCGTGCAATGCAAAATGCCCGTTCTGCTATTACTATGATTCTGTCGTCACAAAATCCAATGAAAATACTTTAACGACAAAAGATGCCAAGCTCCAATTACTACAGGCGAAAAAGCTTGGCATTCAAGAAATAGAATTTACGGGTGGTGAAGCTACCCTGCGTAAAGATTTACCCGAGTTAATTTCGTATGCTAAAAAAGAACTTGGCTTTTCTATTATCTGCCTGATTACAAATGGCATTAGATTGGCTAAGCGCGATTATGTTGCCAGTCTCGTCAACGCAGGTTTAGATGACATTCTCTTTAGTGTTCATGGTCATGACGAACAAACTCACGATTATTTGACAAAAGTACCCCACAGCTTCCGGCATATTATGGATGCCATAGACCATGCCCATGCGTTTGGATTGCGTGTTCGCACCAATACGGTCGTCTGCCAGGCAAATTATAAATACCTTACGCAAATCATGCGGCTACTGATTGATAAGAAAGCCGACAATATCAACTTTGTAATGTTTAATCCGGTAATACAAGCAAAAAATTTTGCCATCATCAAAGATGTGTATGTAAATTACGCAGATGCCGGTAAAGAAATTATCAAAGCAATCCGGTCGTATGAAGCTGAATTGCCGCATTTCAATGTACGCTATATGCCATTCTGTTTTCTTCCAGGTTATGAAAAATATGTTACCAATATGGATCAAATGACCTTTGATCCGGATGAATGGGATAATTTTGCCAGTTTCAGAATTAGAAAAGGCCCTCTTGCCGCCTGGTTGTGCACATTGGCGGGAATTATGCGTATCCCCTACATTGCTTTTATTGCCAAGTATGGATGGAAAGCACTATGCACTGCCGGAATGAGCCGGTTTTATGTTTTGAAAGATCGCATTAAAACTAAAAAATGTAAGCAATGCGCTTATGAAAGGGTCTGCGATTATATTTACTATGATTATTATGCGATCTATGGTGATGAGGAGATGATACCGATTCGAGGAAGTAAAATTAACAATCCTGCATGGAGTATGAATGCCGCAACAATCCGTAAACCCGGTGAGTTACCCGGCAAATTTCATCGTATTGCTATAAAGGACAAGCTACCTTGGATCAATGATGCAGCAAAACACGAAATCATACATGGTGGAAACTGCAGCGAGGACTTCAATTCTTAGCGTCCTGGCCAGTCGTTGATGACAGCCCCGGATCGCGCCAAAGCTAAGACTTTCACCATCATACCCTGATTACGCTTCAGCGATCGTTATAACTATATGATATTACTTGGGTCCGCCAGGAGCAGAAGTTTCGTTATTCCTTTTACTTCTGCCTAAACGCCATAACTTAATGAAATAACCTGAGAATGCATAGGCTGCAAATAAGCAGAACAATACTAGCGGCGGATGACTGGGAATCAAAACAAAAAAGAACAACACGAGTAATAAAATCGTAAAGAATGGTACTCTGCGCCGTAAATTGATTTCCTTACCGCTGTAATAAGGAATATTACTTACCATGGTAAAAGCAGCGAACAAAGTGATCACGCAAACTAGCCACCTGATCTCATTTCCTTGCACTTGAAAATAAAATGCTACCCAGACAAGTCCCGCTATGAGCGCTGCGGCAGCAGGACTAGGCAATCCTTGAAAAAAACGCTTGTCGATCACTGCGATATTGGTATTAAATCGCGCAAGCCGCAATGCTGCACAGGCACAGTAAATAAACGCAATGATCCAACCCCACTGATCCATTTCTTTCAGAGCCCATTCATACACAATTAATGCAGGTGCAATGCCGAAAGAAACCATGTCGGACATACTATCGTATTCTGCTCCAAATTCACTTTGTGTACTTGTGAGACGCGCTACCCTGCCATCCAATCCATCTAAAACCATTGCAATAAAAATTGCAATCGCAGAATATTCGAAATTCCCATTCATGGCCTGAACAATTGCATAAAACCCGGCAAATAGCGCTGCGGTCGTAAACAAATTTGGCAACAAATAAATACCACGCCGTCGCAATCGAGACTTGAGTACTGTACGATCCGGTAAAGATTCAGGCATTATCGAAAAATATCAAATAAAAAAATGCAATTAAAATTCAGACAAGTTAAATATGGATTATTAAATTAGTAAAAACAAATCGTTAAAAATCATTAACAGCATATCGCTAATTATATTGCAGCCACTTTGTATTCTTCTCGAAACTCCGCCAGAATCGTTGACGTTGCAGATACCTTATCGCCAATATTGACGTTAATTTTCGTACCTATTGGTAAATAAACATCCACTCTAGAACCAAACCGGATGAAACCGAAACGCTGCCCGCGACTCAAGCGGTCGCCTTGCGATACATGGCAAATGATTCGCTTTGCAATCAATCCCGCTACTTGTACACAAGTTACATCCGCGCCATTGTCCGCTTTAATCCACAATGCATTTCTCTCGTTCTCCAACGATGCTTTGGGTAAGTCCGCGTTGATAAATTTACCTGGAAAATACCATTTATCGCGTACTGTTCCATCGACAGGACTACGATTTGAATGAACATTGAAAACATTCATAAATACACTAACCTTAATAGCCTCGCGCTCCAGATAAGGATCTTGAATTTTTTCTACCGCGACTATTCTTCCATCTGCGGGTGCCAATATAGCATTTGGGTCTTTTGGCACTTCTCTTGGCGGATCGCGAAAAAATTGCAGCACAAAAAGAGCAATCACCCAAAAAGGTATCGCCCACAACCAATCCACAAAAAAAGTGACAGCGCAGGCAACAATGAATGCTATCGTGATATGTAGCCAGCCTTCGCGGGCAATAATAGGATGAGGATAATGAACCATATATATTGCAACAAAACCTTTTTAGTTAATGAACAAGCAAAATCAAACCGCTGACAAATTGAATGATTAGTTTTTCCCTTGATCGACAAGCTTATTCTTTTTGATCCAGGGCATCATGTCACGTAATTTCGCACCTACCTGCTCAATCTGATGTTCTGAGGCTATACGGCGGCTCGCTTTAAGAACCGGTGCGCCCGATTGATTTTCCAATATAAATTCGCGCGCATACTCTCCGGTTTGGATCTGGTGCAGGATTTTACGCATCTCCACACGCGTCTCATCGGTAATGATGCGTGAACCGCGCGTTACATCTCCATATTCCGCATTGTTAGAAATAGAGTAACGCATATTGGCTATCCCACCTTCGTAGATCAGATCCACGATGAGCTTTACTTCATGCAAACACTCGAAATAAGCCATCTCAGGCGCATAACCAGCTTCCACCAAGGTTTCAAAACCAGCCTGTATCAATGCAGTCAAACCGCCGCATAACACAACTTGTTCGCCAAACAGATCCGTCTCAGTTTCTTCACGGAAACTTGTTTCGATCACCCCTCCCCGCGTACCGCCATTGGCAGCTGCATACGATAATGCCAAATCACGTGCTTTGCCTGATTTATTTTGATGAACAGCTATGAGCGATGGCACACCGCCACCCTGCAAGTAGGTGGAACGCACCAAATGGCCTGGCCCTTTGGGAGCAATCATAATAACATCGAGATCTTCCCGCGGTGTAACTTGTCCATAATGAATGCTAAAACCATGAGCAAATGCCAATGTGGCATTTTTCTTCAAACCTGGTTCAATTTCCTTTTTATATACTGAGCCTATCTGTTCATCCGGTAACAACACCATGACTACATCAGCACTTTTGACGGCATCGGCTACTTCCATGACTTTCAAGCCCGCTTTTTCCGCTTTCTTCCATGATCCGCCCTCTTTACGCAGTCCCACTGTAACTTTCACACCCGATTCGCTCAAATTATTCGCATGCGCATGCCCTTGTGAGCCATAGCCCAGAATAGTCACTTTCTTTTTTTTGATAAGCGATAAATCCGCATCTTTATCATAATAAACTTTCATTATTTTCCTTTTATAAAAATTGAAATTGAAGATAGAAATCGGTGAATAACTGGAATTGAGAAAATGCCTAGTGTCCAGACTAGCAATCAGTTTTCAAGGCAACTTAACTTAATGATTCATCAGAAATTGTGGATTATACCTTTAAAATCCATTCCCCGCGTCCTATCCCTGATGCGCCCGTACGCACAGTTTCCAAAACCGCGCTACGTTCTACGGCTTCGAGAAATGCATCCAATTTAGAGCTGGTTCCAGTTAATTCAATAGTATAGGATTTATCGGTTACATCAATGATACAACCGCGGAAAATCTCAGTAAGCCGCTTAATTTCTTCTCGATCTGCACCCACCGCACGGACTTTAACCAGCATTAGTTCGCGTTCGATGTGATTGCCATCATTTAAGTCAATAATTTTGACCACTTCAATCAGCTTGTTAAGCTGTTTTGTGACTTGTTCCACTATCTCATCCGAACCAATAGTCACCAGCGTCATCCGCGACAAAGTTGGATCCTCGGTAGGTGCTACCGAAAGAGATTCGATGTTATAGCCACGCGCTGAAAACAATCCCGCCACACGGGACAAAGCACCGGCTTCATTTTCCATTAGCAAAGAAATAATATGTCGCATTTATTCACACCAAAATCATTTCAGACAGGCCTTTTCCACCAGGCACCATTGGAAAAACATTTTCAGTTTGATCCGTAATAAAGTCCATGAACACCAGCCTATCTTTCATTTTAAACGCTTCCTTTAAAGCAGCTTCCACATCTTTCGGTTGCTCAATCTTCATGCCGACATGACCGTAGCTTTCCGCCAATTTGACAAAATCCGGCAATGCATCCATATAGGATTCTGCATAACGGTTACCATGAAAAAATTCCTGCCATTGTCTAACCATGCCCATGTAACGATTGTTCAAGTTAATTATTTTCAGAGGCAGCTTATACTGTTTACAGGTTGATAACTCCTGAATACACATCTGTATACTGGCTTCTCCAGTAATACAGGCAACCTTACCTTTTGGATTAGCCAGTTGCACACCCATAGCTGCAGGCATGCCAAATCCCATCGTGCCAAGACCGCCGGAATTAATCCATCGCCGCGGTTTATCGAATTTATAAAACTGAGCAGCCCACATTTGATGTTGTCCCACATCCGAGGTAATAAACGCATCGCCTTTGGTCACTTGAAACAATTTCTCGATCACCATTTGCGGTTTGATAATTTGGCTGTCGCGCTCATATCTTAGGCAATCGCGTTCACGCCACAAATCGATTTGTTTCCACCATTCGTTCAAGGCTCCTTGATCCGGTTTTTTCTTCTCAGCTTTAAGCAACTTGATAAGCTCGCTTAGCACATCCAAAACATCGCCAACGATCGGTATATCAACCTTCACACGTTTTGAAATCGACGAAGGATCGATGTCTATATGAATAATTTTTCTATTCTCATTGAAAAAATGCTTGGGATTGCCAATCACACGATCGTCAAAACGGGCTCCTATAGCTACCAAAACATCGCAATACTGCATGGCCATGTTCGCTTCATACGTTCCATGCATACCTAACATGCCCAAAGATTGCTCATTTGTAGCGGGAAATCCTCCCAGCCCCATCAGAGTATTGGTACAAGGAAAATTCAATATCTTCGCCAATTCAGTCAATTGCGTCGATGCATTGCTCAAAATCACGCCTCCGCCCGCATAGATCATAGGCCGCTTTGCACTCAATATAAGTTCGGCGGCCTTTTTTATCTGCCTGACATGCCCCTTAACAACAGGGTTGTATGAGCGCATGGATACTTTCTCGGGATAAACAAACTTAGTTTTTTGTTGCGTAACATCTTTAGGTATATCCACTAACACAGGGCCCGGGCGGCCTGTCGAGGCAATATAAAAAGCTTTTTTAATCGTTAGCGCCAGCTCTGTCACATCTTTTACAAGAAAATTATGTTTGACGCAGGGCCGCGTTATACCGACGGTGTCAACTTCCTGAAAAGCATCCAGCCCGATTGCACTCGTTGGCACCTGACCACTGATCACAACCATTGGAATCGAATCCATATAAGCGGTTGCAATACCCGTCACCGCATTCGTCACGCCGGGACCCGAGGTAACCAAAGCAACACCTACCTTATCGCTGGAACGGGCATAACCATCAGCAGCGTGTACTGCTGCCTGTTCATGACGAACCAATATATGACGCACCTTGTCTTGCTTGAACAATTCATCGTAAATAAACAATACCGCTCCACCGGGGTAACCGAAAATACACTGCACCCCTTCTTCTTGCAAACAGCGTATCGTTATCTCAGCGCCGGTTAATTCCACACTCATGCTTTCTGCATCCCAATATCAATTGCAACAAATTATAAAATATTCAAGCGGTAATGATACACTGACCTACCGCTAGTTTCCCGTACCGCCTACTGTCAATCCATCAATACGCAGCGTTGGCTGGCCTACACCGACCGGCACACTCTGCCCCTCTTTACCACAAGTTCCTACACCTGGATCCAAAGACATATCGTTGCCTATCATAGAAACTCGTGTCAGCACGTCCGGACCATTGCCAATTAAAGTGGCTCCTTTGACAGGATAGGTAATTTTTCCATTTTCAATCATGTAAGCTTCTGCCGCTGAAAAAACGAATTTTCCGCTGGTAATATCAACTTGTCCCCCGCCGAAATTAACTGCATACAGGCCATGTTTCACTGAAGCGATAATTTCACTTGGGTCTTTATCGCCATTTAACATATACGTATTCGTCATACGAGGCATCGGTATGTGCGCAAAAGACTCGCGCCGTCCATTACCTGTCACTGGAAAATCCATCAAGCGGGCATTCAGACTATCCTGCAGATAGCCTTTAAGTATGCCATCTTCTATTAATACAGTACATTGCGTCGGATTGCCTTCGTCATCGATATTTAGAGACCCTCTTCTTTGCGGAATCGTACCATCATCGACGACGGTCACACCAGTTGCCGCAACCCGTTCTCCCACGCGGCCTGAAAAGGCAGAACTGCCCTTACGATTAAAGTCCCCTTCCAATCCATGACCGATGGCTTCATGCAACAAAATTCCGGGCCAGCCATTTCCTAGTACAACAGTCATAGTCCCTGCCGGTGCAGGACGTGCGTCCAAATTGACGATTGCCTGGTGCACAGCTTCTTTCGCGTAGCCCTGCAACACCTCATCGGTAAAATACGCATAACTGAAACGCCCGCCGCCACCGGCAACGCCCTGCTCGCGTCTGCCGTTTTCCTCTGCAATTACCTGCAGAGACAATCTAACCAATGGTCTCACATCCGTTGCAAGCAATCCATCGCTACGGGTGATCAATATCACTTCATACTCGCCTGCAAGCGAGGCCACAACCTGAGTAATCCTGCGATCAAGCTGCCGGGTATAGTGTTCCAATTTTTCCAGCAAAGCCACTTTCGCCGCGTCTTCGATACTGGCAATCGGATCTTCCGGCAAATATAATTGCGCGCTGCGATCAATCGCGTTTCGCCGGATGGCTGTCACAGGATTGGCACCGCCTTGATTAGCGATCGCCCGGGTTGCCTGAGCCGCAGAAACTAGCGCAGGCATGCTGATATCGTCGGAATATGCGAAACCTGTCTTTTCTCCGCTGATGGCGCGAACGCCTACGCCTTGCTCGATATTGAAACTACCTGATTTAACGATACCCTCCTCCAGCACCCATCCTTCAGAGCGGTTATACTGAAAATAGAGGTCTGCATAATCGATTTTATGCGTCAGCATTTGATCCATCACACGTTGCAAGCCAGTGGTATCGATATCATACGGCGATAACAGACATCGATCGGCAATCGCATAAAAATCCTTTTTTTCTGTCATGCATTCAATCATTATAATAATCCGGTTTTATTTCATTAAAGAGTTAAAAGCTATAACGAAGCATCAAAAAAACAGCGCAATTAACATTGATATTGATACTGCAAGATACGATGATTCAACGCAGGCAAATTCGTTCTTAAGCTGCTCTGATATCCGAGATCCAATGTAGCGATCACTGCTCCGGGGCCTCGTGGCAAGCGCTCCACCACGACCCCCCACGGATCCACGATCATGCTATCGCCATTGGTTTCCCGCCCGTTCACATGGTAACCGCCTTGCCCTGGCGCAATGACATATGCCATATTTTCGACCGCGCGCGCGCGCACCAACACTTCCCAATGCGCCTTACCAGTAATTGCTGTAAACGCTGCAGGTGCCAGAATAATATCAACATTATCCATCATGCGAAACAATTCAGGAAACCTCAAATCGTAACAAATCGATAAACCGATACGACCGAATGGCGAATCGACCGTCACCACCTTATTTCCAGCTTCTATCGTTTTTTCTTCAGCATAGCACTCATTACCGAGCTGCAAGCCAAACAAATGAATTTTGTCATAACGCGCGACTTGGTCGCCATCCTCTGCGTAAACCAAACAGCTATTATAGACCTTGCCGGATACGGGCGACGCCAATGGCACTGACCCTCCCACCAGCCATATTCCCAGGCGCTTCGCCGTATCGCTGAGAAACTGTTGTATCGGCCCGTCACCCGGTTGCTCCCGAACTGCAATTTTATCCGTATCTTTCATTCCCATGATGCAGAAATACTCGGGCAATACAACAAGCTCCGCTTCTTGGGAAACAGCTTGTTCTATCAAGCGCGCCGCTTCTTCCAAATTGGCTGATACGCTTGGACCAGAAGCCATTTGAATGGCAGCGGCACGAAAACTCGTCCGTTTTTCATTTTCAATCGTGGATTGATTATTTTTACTAGGAATTTTTACCATTACTGTTACTACCGACTATTGGACTATTGTTTTATTATTGTAATTTTAATAATTTTTTCAATGCAGAATCTGCAATTCAGATTCTAGCATCTACGCTGAGAAGGATCTATTTTGATTTGCGATGAAATCAGTGTGTGCGGACGTTGATTTTGCTATTCTATAATCTTGAGTTCAATCCTTCATCGATTATGTGTGCAACCGATCATACTGCTGAGGCAATTCTCACCGCCGCACTACCTTTCAGCCGTTACCTGCAACGTATTGTAAACAGTGAGCCTACACGAAAAATAGGGCTACTGAAAGCACTGCAGCATCCATTTAGTGGCATTGAAATGCAAACATTTCTAGATTCGCATGCCGAGCACATTATTAATGAGGAAATTTTACACCGCCTATTGCGCGACTTACGGAAACAAGTCATGCTGCGGTTAGCCATTCGCGATATCACTGGCCAGGCCGATTTGTACGAAGTCATGGTGTGTATGACAACCCTCGCAGAAATCACTGTCAATTTCGCGCTTAAACACCATGAAAATTGGTTGACGCAACCCGATCGTTTCGGGTTACCCAGGAGTGAAGCCAGTCATGCTATCCAGCGCATGCTGGTAGTTGCCATGGGCAAATTAGGCGGCGGCGAGCTTAACGTATCGTCCGACATCGATTTAATCTTTGTCTACCCGGAAGACGGGGAAACTGACGGCGCCAAATCAATTTCAAATCACGAATTTTTTGCCCGCTTGGGACGCAAGCTAATTGCCAGCCTCAACGACTACACGGTAGACGGTTATGTGTTCCGGGTGGATATGCGTCTGCGCCCGCATGGTGAGAACAGCCCCTTGGCGATCAGTTTTCCTATGCTGGAAGAATATTTCATTAAGCAAGGGCGGGAATGGGAACGCCATGCCTGGATTAAGGGCCGGGTAATCACCGATCACGCCAACGCCGAGGCCGAATCCATACTCATGGAAAAAATCGTCAGGCCGTTTGTATTTCGTAAGTATTTGGATTTCGGCGCTTATGAATCGATGCGCCGCCTTCATGCACAAGTGCGTAAAGAGGTTGAGCGCCGCGAACTGCACGACAACATCAAGCTGGGACCTGGCGGCATCCGTGAAATAGAATTTATTACCCAGGTTTTCCAATTAATCCGTGGCGGCCGCGATGTCGATCTATGCATCCGTCCGACGCTCAGCGTTTTGAAGCGACTTCAGAATAAAAAACAATTGTCGCACCCAGTCGTCGCAGAACTCACGCAAGCTTATTGCTTTCTGCGCAAATTAGAGCATCGCCTGCAATACCTTGATGACCAGCAAACACAAACATTACCTTTGAATTCCGGCGATCAGACGCTTATCGCCGCAGCAATGGGGCTTCCTGACTATACAAGCTTCATGCAGCAACTGGACATTCATCGCAAAAACGTTACCCGGCAGTTCGAACTCATTTTTGCCACGCCAAGAAAATCGCCCACACACGACATGCTGGCCCATTTATGGAAAACCGGAACACAAGATACTTCGCAAACAGAAGCAGTAACCACGCAACTCAGCACTATGGGATTCGCCGAGCCGGAAAAAATCTCACAACGGCTGCGGTCGTTTTATCACAGTACTTTTTATCATCAGCTCAGCGAAACCAGCCGGCAGCAAATCAATACCTTGGTGCCCTTATTAATTGAAGCTGTTGCAAAACTGCCTCCGGTTACGATCACATTGGAACGCATGTTGCAATTACTCGAGAAAATCAGCTTGCAAACATCCTATTTGGCATTAATGCTGGAACATCCGCATACTCTGCAGCGTGTAGCGGAATTGGCCAGCGTCAGCCAATGGGCTAGCGACTATTTGGGACGGCACCCTATTCTGCTCGATGAACTGCTGCGCCATAACGCACCCCATCCCGCTCCTGACTGGAGTCTGCTCAATCACGAATTAATCTATCAATTAAATCACGCCAACATACCCAAGAATGATGTCATCGAATGGCAAATGGATGTGTTGCGGCACTTCCAGCATGCACAAGTATTTCGTTTGCTGGTTACCGATCTGGAAGGTTCGTTGCTGCTTGAAACACTCAGCGATCACTTGACTGCGCTCGCCGATCTGATACTCGATACCGTATTGAATCTGGCTTGGTCCGGCCTGAAAAAAAGCCATCGCGACACACCGGCTTTTGCCATTATCGGTTATGGCAAGCTGGGTGGAAAGGAACTCGGCTATGCATCGGATCTGGATATGATTTTTCTGTATGACGACGACCATCCCGATGCCGCAGAAATCTATACCAAGCTTGGACAATCCATTAATGCCTGGCTAACCCGGCACACTTCCGCCGGCCTGCTCTATGAAACGGACTTGCGTTTGCGTCCGAATGGCGTCACTGGGCTGTTAGTCAATTCAATTCAGGCTTTTGCACAATACCAACATGAACAAGCTTGGGTGTGGGAACATCAGGCACTGACACGGGCGCGTTTTGTTGTCGGCGACAAGCATGCCGGCGAAGCTTTTGAAAATACGCGCAAAGAAATCCTGTGTAAATCGCGTGACCTAACGAAACTCAAGCAAGAAATATTAACAATGCGCGAAAAAATGTTCGACGCCCACCCCAATCCAACCCCTTTATTTGACATCAAGCACGACCGTGGCGGCATTATCGATGTGGAATTTATCGTGCAATATCTGGTATTGGGCTATGCCCACCAGTACCCGCAATTAACCGGCAATATCGGCAACATCGCACTGCTCAAGCTCGCCGGCGAACTCAAACTCATCCTCCCGCAAAAAGCGGAAGCCGCGCGTTCGGCATACCGCGAATTCCGCCGTATTCAGCATCGCCAGCGGTTAAGCGGCGATACCGATATGACAGGAAGCATGCCGATTGACGGACAAACGCAAAAATTTGCCCGAGTAGAAGGCAGTCATTTAAGCGATGGCCGTATGGCCGTACTCGCTTTGTGGGAAGAAGTTTTCGGTGATTAATCTCGAGGTATATTCGATAATTATTACGCATTGAGACTTTTGTAAGACCTTATTTCCACGAAAAATTAATCAATAAAGACAATGAATTAAAAAATCACAAAGAACTTTTGCAATGGTCTCGAGCTATCAATCGATCTATGGCACGATATTTTTACAACAAAACTGGCACGATTTCTGCTTAATACAAGCACACACAATAAGTGTGCCCTATTCAATCTAAAGGAGAACTACAAATGCAACACACACAAAAAGGTTTTACCCTCATCGAATTAATGATTGTTGTCGCAATTATTGGTATTTTGGCTGCTGTGGCGGTACCTGCTTATCAAACATATGTTCAAAAAGCACGTTTTTCTGAAGTAGTGAGTGCAACGGCTCCATTTAAACTAGGTGTTGAAAATTGCTTTATTAACACAAATGCGTTAGCTGCTTGCGGAGCAGGTACCAACGGAGTTCCACCAGCAGTTACCGTTGCTACTCAGAACCTTGCATCTGTAGCCGTGGCTGCGGATGGCACTATCACAGCAACAGGCACGGCAGCAGCTGGTGGTGCTACACTTATCCTTACACCTGCAATAGCAGCAGCAAACACTGGCTCTTTGTTGACTTGGACAAGAACTGGTACTTGCGTGAATCTCGCTGTCTGCTAGAAGATTCAATGAAAAGAACTTAATTGATATGGTTCGTTGATACTTTAACAACACAATCTTAAAAAGACCGCCTTTAACCAAGGCGGTTTTTTTATTGGTTAGCTTGTGATGGTCTAAAAAGACACTGCCAGCACCAACAATTCATCGTTCTATACGTTAGTACAATAGTAATACACTTATTAGTGCAAGCCCGGGCTCAATAAATGTTAACGAGCAATAATGAGAGAGTAAACGTAGCCATGCTACTCTTTCAAGTATTCGGCTAAAAAGACTAAAAAGCATCTTTCACTCAATTGAGCAAAAAGAAATACCAACTGTTTTAAAATTGGGGCTTACCGCTTCTTCTTTTTACCAGTGACTGGAATAAGTCAGTTGATATTCATGTCAAACACGCTAATAAGAATACTAAGACGAACACATCTGCATAGAGAGGCTATTAGCGAGAAACCCTTCGAGTGAGAATCAGGCATCTTTCAAAAAATGGCTGGAGAGCCGACTCTCTCGTTCAGCAATAAAATCACGGATGATTTTATTTCCTATCCACCGCAGCGCATTATGTCAGAAAGTGACAATTTTCGGCACCCTCAAGATAAATACGATTAGAAAATTGATACAAGTTGACAGCAACAAACTGATTATTTTAGATATTTCTATTTTACAGCATCACTCATTCTTTCACTTGTAATATTCGGAGCTTTAAACTTACCCAGCGCTCGTAATTGAAAGCAACAAACTGTTTATTTACCGTTTAATCATGCCACGACGTTCTACCAACACAGAAACAAAACCGTTATATTTTACTGGCAAGTTCCGCCATTTGCCGCTGGACATTCTCAAGTGGGCAACCATCGTTTGACACAACTGGATGCAGCAACACGAATTGAGGATTTATACCCACCGCTATCGAACAAATTGGAAGCATGGGCACAAATTCGTACCGGACAGCGGAGTATCCGTATCAACAACCGATGGCGCGTGTGCTTTCGCTTTAAAAGTGGCGATGAATTCGACGTTGAAATCACGATTTACCCGTGATTTATCCGGATGAATATCTAAGTGAAACCATAAAAGAATTGAATAGACTATGAGTTTACGCGCGCCATCGGCATTTTATGAAAGCGTATTATCAAAGGAACTCGTCCTGTCACGGCAGAACTAACCTTGCGGATCGAGCAAGCTTTTAATCAAT
>SSFV01000138.1 GCA_008015565.1 Nitrosomonas sp.
AATTTGCCGCATTGACAGGATTAGTTCGTCCTTTACACTTCTTCATTGAATCATACAAAGCAAAGCACTATCGATATGATTTAAATATTTCCGGCCTACTAATGAGAGAAAAATAAACATGGCAACAATCAACAAAGAGCCAATATTTAAGTTTAACAGTAGTAGGCCGGAAATATTTAAATCATATCGATAGTGCTTTGCTTTGTATGATTCAATGAAGAAGTGTAAAGGACGAACTAATCCTGTCAATGCGGCAAATTGACGCATCGCATGTTCGATTCTGAATAGTAAATTAATATATAAAAAGATAAACGATTATTGAATCAAATCTGCACCATCGCAACAACTCTACCTAGCTCACACTTCCGACCAACCAATGACACCGGTATACGCCGTGACCAGAATGACGATCCCAAACACGATGCGATACCAGGCAAAAATGGTGAAATCGTGATTGCTGACAAATTTCAGTAAGCCGCGTACCGCCACCAGCGCACTTAAAAAAGCAGCGATGAAGCCTGTCACGATCAAGCCCAAATCAGTCCATTCGAGTAATTCCCAGTTTTTGAACAGATCGTAAAAGGTGGCTGCAAACATCGTGGGTATTGCGAGGAAAAAAGAAAATTCGGCTGCCGCCTTGCGCGATAGGCCGAAAAATAGGCCGCCGATAATCGTAGCACCGGAACGTGACGTGCCAGGAATCAATGCCAGGCACTGAGCCAAGCCGATTTTCAATGCGTGTTTCCAATCCATGTCGTCGACTTGCTCCACTTCGATTACGTGCTCTCTGCGTTCCGCCCACAATATCAACAGACCGCCAACGATCAGGGCCGTTGCAACCGGTATGGGATGAAACAAATAGAATTTGATAATTTTAATGAACAGCAATCCCAGTATAGCGGCGGGCAAGAATGCGATCATCACATTGACTACAAACCGATTAGCCGATGCACTGCTGCCAATACCACGAGCTACTTCGATGATCTTATTGCGATACTCCCAACATACTGCCAATATCGCACCCAGTTGAATTGCAATGAAAAAAACCTTGGCGCGTTCATCATTGAAATCGAGCAAATCACCGATCAGAATCAAATGACCGGTGGAAGAAACAGGCAGAAACTCGGTTAAACCCTCAACAACGCCTAGGATCAGCGCTTTTAACCATACAATAAAATCCATATCGCGTTGCTCAACTTTATAAGTGAAGTAAAAATTACAATTTGCTATATATTTCCGCGCCCTTTTCTTTGAATTCCGCCGACTTTTGCGCCATGCCGGCTGCCAAGGCCTCTTCATCAGCCACACCTTGGCTGGCTGCATAATCACGCACGTCTTGGGTAATTTTCATGGAGCAAAAATGCGGGCCGCACATGGAGCAAAAATGCGCCACTTTGGCGCCTTCCTGCGGCAAGGTTTCATCGTGAAACTGCTGCGCCTTATCAGGATCCAGGCTAAGATTGAATTGATCTTCCCAGCGGAATTCAAAACGAGCTTTAGACAGCGCATTATCGCGAATTTGCGCACCGGGATGGCCTTTGGCCAAATCGGCGGCATGTGCCGCAATTTTGTAAGTAATGATCCCGTCTTTAACATCGTCCTTGTCCGGTAAGCCGAGGTGTTCTTTCGGTGTCACATAACATAGCATTGCGGTGCCATACCAGCCGATCATCGCCGCGCCGATAGCGGAAGTAATGTGATCGTAGCCCGGCGCAATATCGGTGGTCAGCGGCCCGAGGGTATAAAAAGGCGCTTCATCGCAATATTTCAGCTGCAGATCCATATTTTCCTTGATCAAGTGCATCGGTACATGGCCGGGGCCTTCGATCATGGTTTGCACATCGTGTTTCCACGCGATTTTTGTCAATTCACCGAGGGTTTTCAGCTCTGCAAATTGCGCTTCGTCGTTGGCATCGTAAATCGAACCCGGACGCAAACCATCTCCCAGTGAAAAACTGACGTCATAAGCCTTCATGATCTCGCAGATTTCCTCGAAATGCGTGTACAAAAAGCTTTCCTGGTGGTGCGCCAAGCACCATTTCGCCATAATGGAGCCACCGCGTGATACGATGCCGGTCATACGCTTGGCCGTCATCGGCACATACGCCAGCCGCACGCCGGCATGAATAGTAAAGTAATCAACACCTTGCTCGGCTTGCTCGATCAACGTATCGCGGAAAATTTCCCAGGTGAGTTCTTCGGCTTTACCGTCAACTTTTTCCAGCGCCTGATAAATCGGCACGGTACCTATTGGCACCGGGCTGTTACGGATGATCCACTCGCGTGTTTCGTGAATGTTCTTGCCGGTAGATAAGTCCATGACCGTATCGCCGCCCCAGCGGATCGCCCAGGTCATTTTTTCGACTTCTTCCTGGATGCTCGATCCCAAAGCGGAGTTACCT
This sequence comes from Nitrosomonas sp., assembly GCA_008015565.1. GTDB lineage: Bacteria > Pseudomonadota > Gammaproteobacteria > Burkholderiales > Nitrosomonadaceae > Nitrosomonas. The sequence goes on from SSFV01000138.1 coordinate 2,403, forward strand.
ATGTTAGCGTTGATCTTGACTAGAAAATTGCGCCCGATGATCATCGGTTCGGATTCCGGGTGATTGATGTTCGCCGGAATGATCGCACGTCCACGCGCTACTTCATCCCGCACGAATTCCGGGGTGATCATTTCCGGCAGCGCTGCGCCAAAATCCTGGCCCGGATGCTGGCGCGTCAATAATTCATGATGTTGTCTATTCAATGCTTCAACCCGTTGATTCTCGCGGATCGCGATAAACTCCATTTCCGGTGTGATGATGCCACGCCGGGCATAGTGCATTTGGGTAACATTTATACTCGCTTTTGCGCGTCGGGGCTTGCGCTGCAAGTTAAAGCGCATGTCCGCCAATTTGGGATCTTGCAAGCGCGCTTGACTATAAGTGGAATTATGGCTTGATAATATTTCGGTGTCATGACGCTCAACAATCCATTTTTCGCGCAAAGCTGGCAAACCGGAGCGGATATCTATATTTGCCGAAGGATCCGTGTACGGGCCGGATGTATCGTAAACCCAAATAGGCGGATTTTTTTCTCCTCCCATACTGGTAGCCGTGTCGGCTTGACGGATTTCCCGCATCGGCACTTGAATGTCGGGGCGAGAGCCTTGCACATAAATTTTGCGTGAATTGGGTAACGGCTTAACAGCGGCTGCATCGACTTCCGCTGTAGCACTGGAAAAATTTTTTTGGTTTAAAACTGTAATAGTCATATTCGTGTTGCTCCTTATATTAAATAAATGCCATAAAGAGCGGGAGGATAAATCCCAGCTTCCCTACGGCGGCATTATCCGCGTCAGGTAGTAAGGGACTTTCTCACCGGATACTCAGAAATTTCTGAAAACGGACCCCTAGCTGATGCTGTGAAGCTAATGGAAATATGAAATAATTGCAAGTCTTACCTTAACAACATGTACGGAATAGAAATTAGAAATGAACATAGAAGAAACCCGATCTAATATGGTAACTCAGCAAATTCGCACGTGGTATGTGCTGGACGACAATGTCCTGGATTTGTTATACAAAATAAAGCGTGAAGAATTTGTGCCCGCTGAAAACCAGGCGGTGGCATTTGTGGATATGGAAATTCCATTAGGTTATGGCCAGGTAATGCTTCCGCCAAAAATGGAAGCGCGTATCCTGCAGGAACTTCACGTCAAGAAAACGGACAAAATCCTCGAAGTTGGCAGCGGCAGCGGGTACATGACAGCACTTCTGGCCGAACGCGGCGCTCACGTCTACAGCGTTGAGATCGTGCCGGAACTCAAATCAATGGCGGAAAACAATATAAATAGACATGGCATTACCAATGTTACGATCGAACAAGGCGATGCGGCACAGGGTTGGCCTACGTATGAACCCTATGATGTGATCGTTTTAACTGCATCCACCCCTGTTTTGCCTGATGCTTTTCAGAACAGCTTGAATCCAGGCGGGCGGTTATTTGCGATTATTGGTGAAGATCCGGTTATGGAAGCGACCTTGATTACCTGTATTGCACCGGGCGAGTAAAAAAAAACCGTCTTATTTGAAACCTGTACTGCACCGCTTATTAACGCATTGCAACCCTCACGATTTAGCTTTTGAGAACCTGAAATTACGTGCGCAAGCAAACTATGCAGCTACCAACCGATTGCTGAGATTATTTTCAGCTCCGCATGATTATCGGAAATCACTATGAAATTCTTGCAATTTGTTATTGCTGCACTCATCGGTGTTTTATGGCATCCCATCCTGTCAGCCGCAGACTTGATGAGTATTTATCATGAAGCGTTGGCTCAAGACGCGCAGTACCGGTCGGCACGCGCTGTCTATCAAGCCGCGCAGGAAAAATTGGTGCAAGGCAGAGCCGGTTTTCTGCCGAATATCACACTAACTGGAACGCGCACTATTCAACAAGTGGATGCCAACAACATCAGCGGTTTTGGTGGCACTACAGTTAATGTCAATCCTCCGGAAACCACCATTCATGGCCGCGGTGTTGTTATTGCTGCAACGCAGCCATTATTCCGCATGGAAAATATCGTCATTTATCAGCAATCCAAAGTAGAAGTCAGCCGGGCGGATGCACAGTTTATCGTGGCAGGGCAAGATTTGATGCTTCGGGTTGCGCAAGCCTATTTCGATGTGCTCGATGCACAAATTGACGTTGAGGTTGCCGAAGCCCAGAAAAAAGCGATTTTGAGTCAACTGGAACAAGCCAAGCGCAATTTTGAAGTAGGCGTCTCTACCATTGTGGATACCAATGAAGCGCAAGCACGTTACGATTTGACACTTTCTCAGGAAATCGCCGCACTCAACGCGCTCGAAATCAGGAAACGCACCTTACAGGGAATTATTGACCGGTTCCCCGGAAATCTTGCCGGAACCAGGGAAATCACTTCCGACCTGCCGAAATTGCAGTACAGCACGATGGATGAATGGGTCAACATTGCGGAAGAAAGAAATTTCTCACTTAAAATTCAGCAAGCTGCATACGAAATAGCTCTTCAGGATGTTAAGAAAGCGTGGGCGCAACACTACCCGACTCTTGATTTAGTGGCGCAATACAGCGATCAAACCGGCGTGGGTGGTGCGATTACTGGACGTGGCATCGATTTGATCTCAAAATCGATCGGACTACAACTGAATGTGCCATTATTCCAAGGGTTTTCGGTCCAATCCAAGGTGCGGGAAGCCCTGGCGCTTCAGGACAGGGCATTACACGACCTGGAAAACAGCCGGCGCAACGTTACCTTACAGACGCGCCAGCAATATCTCAATGTTACGAATGGAATTGCTCAGGTAAAAGCACTCAAGCAAGCATTGAAATCCAGTCAAAGTCAATTGGATTCGACCATTCTTGGGCAGCAAGTCGGCGTTCGAACCGAAGTTGATGTACTCAATGCTCAGCAACAAATGTATGCTGCCAGACGCGATTTATCCAAAGCCTATCATAGCTATTTGATGTCAAGATTACGATTGAGTGCCGAAGCGGGCGAACTGGACGAAGACACGCTGATGCAAATCAACGCAATGTTGATTAAATAACACATAACATCAGTGCTTGATCGCATCATTGCTGACAACAACCGCGTTATTGCGCGCAAATTCGGACGGTAAATTACGTACATGCACATCAAGCTGCGGATAAGCTATCTCGATATGATGCTCAGCAAACAATGCCATAATCTTGGTATTCAATGCATCCTGAATTTCAAGCCGCTGGCTTAAGACGTTGACAAACACGCGCAACTCGAAATCGAGAGAACTTGCACCAAATGCCATGAATGAACAGGACGGTTCCGGCTCTTTCAACACGCGCTCATCTTCCCGGGCTACTTGAAGCAACAAAGCACGTACCTGATTGGCATCGGCGCCATAGGCAACCCCAATTCTAATCACGACGCGGGTAATCGTATCGGTCAATGTCCAGTTTATCAATTGGCCGGTAATAAAAGTCTTGTTGGGAATAAAAATTTCCTTATTATCGGCATCAAGAATCGTGGTCGCACGGGTGCGAATGCGCGTAACCCGTCCCGTCAGATCGCCCACCGTGATGACATCACCAACCCGGAATGGCCGCTCAAACAATAAAATAATACCGGATACAAAATTGGCAAAAATCTCCTGCAAGCCGAACCCAAGCCCAACCGTTAAAGCTGCAGCCATCCATTGTAATTGCGACCAGCGCACACCCAGAAGGCTTAATCCAACAAGCGTGCCGCCAATCACAATCGCGTAACGTAGCACACTCGTAATGGCATAGCGTGAAGCCGCATCCATACCGATCCGTGACAACAGGCTGATTTCAATTAAACCGGGCAGATTTCTGGCACCCACCGTGGTTAAAATCAAGGCAAAAACACCAAGCAATACCGCCATCAATGACACAGGTTGTTGAATTGTAGCGCCATCCGGTCCGGTCTCACCGATATGCCATAGCGCAATCTCATCCAAGCGCGAGGCGGCTGGCAAAAGACCTGCCCAAACAATTATCAGTCCGGTTACCAGCAAACTTATTCGCAATGCCCGCAATAAACGCCGTGTCTGCGTATTAACTTGTTCCAGCGTAATATTTTCTTCCGGTTCAGGTACCGGCTCACTGGTTTCCGTAGCAGCTTGCGCTGCTGCCAAGCGGCGTTCCTCCAATCGACGCAGCGCCAGGCGCCGTTCTCCTAGTAAAAACCAGCGAGCCACCAATCCCATTACAATCGCAACCATGACGATGACATTAAAGCTGGCTATTAACGACTGCAATATCATGCCCGCTGAAAAAACATAGCCGGACAAAGCCAATATCGCTACAGCCAGAAGCAATAACGGAAGCGATACGCGCAATAGCTTACGTACCATCGATGGCTCATTGCTCATACCGCGAACGACCCAAAGCTTACCGACATCCAGCAATCGCCAAAGCGCCCATGCAAGCATCAAGCAACTTAACACGATTGCTAAGCGCGCTTGTACATCAATGGCTAAATCAAGCCTGCGAATAAATGCCAGAGCGCTGATGAAATACAGTGGCAATACGATTATTGCAATTCTCGGCAACCAGCTCCTTAATGCTTCCCGCCGTTGACTCGTCCAGCGGAAATGGGCATGACCGAGGCCCCGCTCTATGCTTGTCCAGCGCAATATCTGCACGGCCAATAACGGCAAAACCAATAGCTCACAAGCTTGACCCAAGGAATGGCTAAATCTTCCTGGATTGCCAATTTCTTGCAGCAATAGTCCTGATAAAGCAAAAAAGGCTGGCGCAGGCAGAGCGGCTAATAATGTCCATCCTAAGGCTTTAAGCGTTATTTGATAGCTGTCTTTTTGAATCTGATAGGTATTGGCTGCCAATTCCTCGATATTTTTTGGAGCGCGGTGCCGCAACTTCAGCAATATCAGCAATGCCAGCAAACTCGTAAACCACGGTAAAGGATGTTGCTGAAAGTCACGCAAAATCAATGAGACTGTAGTTGCGAAACGGGACAACTTAGCCAAATCCTGCAATCCATCCGGCAATCGTTGCAGCCAGCCACTGTCGATCAAACTATGGCCAGGTATCCATAGCAGATTACGGTCCAGCAGTTGTTGCAATTCCATACTGGTTTGGATTTGTTCATGCAGCGCCTGCTCACTTTCTTCCAGCGCCAGGATGCGCCGCTGAAATAACGACTCCAAAGATGACAACAATTCGACACGTTTTTGCAGTAACGGCTTAAGCAAATTTATAGCATTTTTATCGGCCTGAGCGCCATCTTCGATTGATATACCTGTTTCCAGTAATGCTCCCGCAACGCCATTAATATCAAGCAGATCCCGTTGCTGTTCGCTGATCATTACACGCTCCATGCGTAAATCAGCCAAATCCTCACGAATTAATTTCAAGCGTTGCTGCAGACGTTCGGTAGACTTTAACCTCCGCCGCTCGCTCCACAACCAACGGCCAACGCGCTCATTACTACCTCCCATATCAAGCCGAGCACGGCTATCTTGCAAATTAACCGTCATATGCGCGCGTGCCTGCTGGATGCTGGCCAATGCCACGCGATCTTGCGCCAAATGTTCATTCTGCTGTAAAAGCTCTTCACCGATCGCCCGATTCTCGGCAGCCGTATCAGCTACTGCCATGACAGGACTTTGCGCTAATTCATGTTCGCGCTTGATCAGTTGTTGCACCAGTGATTCCAGCTCACTTCTGCCGCGATGGGTAATACGTTGCTGTAAATATTCCAGGCGGCTTTCATGAAAGCCCAGGCGGTAACGTAATTCACGCAGTGACAGTTCCTGCAGACTATGGCGCTGTGTAGCCGTACTTTGCTCCAGATTGTGCAGCTCCAATTCCGCTTGTAGCTTGCGCAGCTCGCTTTTACGGCGCAAGCGCCGCGCATCATGGAGTGCCGCAGGCTCATCTTTTGCGGCTGCCAGGGGTAGTGACAATTCTTCAATGCGGCGATGCAAGGTACTGATATCATCTGCCGCTTGCGCAGGACGCGATAACATCAATGCCAAGTTATCACCTGCCGCTTCGATCTGCGCACGCAGATCATTAATGACGGTGCGCTCCCGTTCCAGAATTTGTTCAAGTGTTTCACCATCAGCATCAGCCGGTATACGCTTAGACCATACCAGCAGTTCTTGTTCACGATTAACCGCCAATGCTTCTTGCAATTGCTCGATCCGCTTCGGCTGATCCAAAGTCTCGGCACGCAACGCCGCCAATTGTTCTTTCAGTGCATCTACTTCTTTTTCGTCTGCACGCGCTGCATCCAGATAATCGATTGCTGCTTGTTTCTGGCTTTCTTCCATTTTGCTGCGATCGATCGCCACGCGCGCAGCATTGATAGTTTTAAGCACCGAGGGCTCAGTTTTTGAATACGCATTGCCTGATAGCACTATTGCCGTTAAGACACATACAAAGAAAAAAGAAAAGAATAATTTGAAATTTAGCAAAGGCATGGGCAACACTAGGTAAGTTATTGTAATAAAACTAAATACGGCTTTTAAAGTTGATACTTTCTTGATAAATCTGGTGCAACATTTTGACACATTGATTATTACTGCTCTTAACGCATAATGATCAATGATAGCAAGGCTCTATTCATTGAGGGCAGGTTTGCTATTTTCTGAAGATAACTCTATTATCACAGTGTTTCCTCAAATAAAGTAGAAAAAAAAGAAACAACAAATTTTAACTTTTTAGGAAATAATTATCATGAAACAACATAAGCACCAAGCACCATCTAATTTTACAAGCTTTCTTCCTACTGTCTTTTCTTCTTATTTCTTCGCTATCACTGGCAGCACAATATGATGCCAGTGATTATGAGAACCTGCTCTCTGAAGCAAATTCAAAAGGTTTCGTCCGGGTATTGATTGTACTGGATGATACCGTAACGCTTGTGGACATGGAAAGCAAGCAAGCCATCTTAAAAGCTACCATGAAAGACAAAGCGCAAAATGTTCTTACTGAACTTGGGCAAAATGCATTATCGTCAGGATACTGGAATAATGGCCTCGGTCAAATGGGCATTTACGTTAATGAAGCCGGCCTTCATGCTTTGGCAGGTAGCAAAAATGCGCTGGCCTTTACCCGCGATGTCACCCATGCGTATCGTATCAAAGCTGCCGATGCCGATGGTAGTCTCGAAGCCATTGGAAGCGCTTTTCTTGCAAATGAATCCATAGATGTTGAGGTGTACTTAAATATTAGCGAAGTTGAATATGATATTGATAATACTCTATACAAACCCTCACCAGGTATGTCTGCTCAAGCGCAAACTATTCTGGATGATATTGCTAAGCAAAATTTCGCAAAAGGCATCAAGAATCTGGAAAATGGTTTTTCAAGTAAACCAGCAATCCGGGCAAATATCGACCGATTAGCCTTTTATGCTTTGATTGAAAGAGACGATATTCGAGCCATTCGTCTTACCAATTATCAAGATTCGAGACCTTTGCAAAAGGCTAGTGCTTTTGGTTCAGATATCCTTGCAGCTCTTACAGCAGTTAACAACAATACTGTTGTTGGCGTCAATAATCCTTTCATTGTAAACATGAGCTTAGGTGGCGGGCTTTATTCGAGTCAGTCATCCTGTCTCAGCATTACTAGTATTAATAATACTGTCACTAATTTGATCTCTCGAGGTGTACCAGTAATAGCCGCCACAGGAAATGACTTTAACAAAAGTAACATTGCTTGGCCTGCGTGTATCCCAGGCATTATTAAAGTAAGCGCTGTTAAAAATGATTCTACGGGAACGACTTTAAGTAGTTTTGCAAATATAGCCAGCCAGCCTCTTTTTCCTCAAGGTCCATTTCTACTTGCACCAGGTGGAGGTGACGGCACAAATGTACGTTCTGC
>SSFV01000009.1 GCA_008015565.1 Nitrosomonas sp.
ATTCATGCGCCGGAAGGCTTTGCTGCCGCGCTTGCTATGAATAGTGTCAAAGCTAAATAAGTGTGCAGGAAGAAGATTAGGAAATCTAATCGATTCATCTTGGAATCAAGGCCTTGCAGAGCTTTGCGGTCTATACTAATCCCATCATACAGCAACGCGACAAATTGTCACGTGCGACAATTTGTCACATTGTTAACAATTGATTGATTCCAGATAATGCCTTGTCAATTAGTTAGGTAGTAATCTTCTGAATGGATCATGGTTTTGTTTTACGTTCATCCTTTAATTCTGCAGCGGGCAGTTCTATCTCACTATTCTGAATTCCATAAAAAATAACTTAGTAAGAGGATAAATATGCAATCCATTTTGTTACCACGCATAATCGTTCAAAGCATTTTAGTGCTGACCATGTTGACAGGCTTTATTCATCACTATGCACAAGCGCATACCGTCATCGAACCGCCACAAGTGACTGAAGGCCAAAAATCGGAGAACTATCTGGTAATTACACACGGCTGCGGCGACAGCCCGGTAATCGGTTCCAGTATTGTTTTTCCGGATGGCGTGGATTCTACGATTGCGGTCAATGGCAATCCCTATACCGGTTCGTTAACTGATTTTGTTACTAACTGGGGAAATGTGGTTCAACTGTATCAGGATCGCTCGGTTTTTAGCGAACAAGATGTAAAAAGGGATGCCAATGGTAACGTAGTGGGATTCTGGGCGGGCGGTGGCAGGGCAATTGCTTCGCATTTATATGGGCGTATCCCTTTCGTTACTAGCGCAGTGCTGATTAACCCGGAATCGTGTGCCAAGACAGTAAGATTTGCAGCTGCAGCAGTCGATATTTGCAAAATAACTGGTATTGACGGAATCAATGGCGAGAATGCGGTGAGTTTCTGGACGCCTGCCGTGGGTTCGAAATATGATGGAACACCCGGATCGCATGCCTATGATTTTCCAGTATTCTTTACCATTAATCGCGATCTAGAAACTAATCCGCTACCGGAATCCTGTGGTGCCGGTCAGCAGGTATCTGTAAGGCCGTCGGCTGCGCAAGTTGACCGCGATATGCCGATTCAATTCAATGGAGCGCAAGTGTGGCCACAGCCCTAACTTTTCAAGAAACTAACCAGAATTTAAGGAATAGATTGCTATGGCATTGACAGAACAACAACAAACTTCCCTCCTGCAATTGACTCAGGCGATGTTTAACGCAACACCTGGTGCAATTTTTTTGGAGGCATTGGGTAATCAATTAGAAAATGGGCGATCTTTAGCAGAGATTGCGCAATCCCTAGCGGGAAGCGAATTGTTTTTAGGTAAGAATTATGGTGATGATCTGACACCGGAGGCGTTTGCCGAAGCTTTTGTGGCGGACCTGTTAATTACCAGTGGCCCGATTCCGGCAGAAAATCAGGCATTGGCAGTGGAATACATTGTCAGTAGATTAACTGCGGGGGCAACACAGGGTGAAGTGATTGCAGAAGTAACGGGAGTGCTGTCCGCTTTCCCCGTGTCAGATCCGGATTGGGGAAAGGCAGCATTGGCCTATAACACAGCCAATGCAACCAAGATAGTAGATAATCTTGTGGCGGACACTGTTTCGGCAGACGGCAAGTCTGGCGCAGTCGATTATATTGTTGCGCAGCAGGCTGCCGGTCAAACTTTCGATCAAATGATTGAATGGGCGATTGCAGCACTTGATGGTGTGGATCATGCCGATCCGGTATGGGGCAACGCGGCAACGTTGTTCGATAATCGCATTGAAGTATCGCGTTATTATTCGGTAGAAAAATCAGGTTCTTCAAGCAGCTTGCCTACACTACAGCAAGTCCTTGCTGGTGTAACCGCCGATGTTGCTACGGTCGCGACAGCTAAGACAGCGATTGATAATCTCCTGAATAATCCAGGGGGTCCGCTCAATGTGGCTGAGCTTAACGGTGTGACTGGTTTTCGCCTAGACGGTGCGGCGACAAGCGACGATACCGGTGAATCGGTCGGTAGTGCCGGTGATATCAACGGTGATGGATTCGATGATCTAATTATCGGAGCGCCACATAATTTTGACGATTTTTATACAGGCTCCAGCTTTGTGGTTTTTGGAAAGTCATCCGGTTTTAGTGCGACATTACCCTTATCTAGCTTGGATGGCAGCAACGGTTTTCGTATCAATGGTGTGGCAGGGGGGGATGGCGCCGGTCAGGCAGTAGGTAGCGCCGGTGATATCAATGGTGATGGTTTCGATGATTTAATTCTCAGCGCTGCACTATCGGATGTGCCACAACAAGACACTGGTTATACTTATGTGGTGTTTGGAAAAGCTTCGGGTTTCAATGCGACTTTAGATTTAGGGACTTTGGATGGCAGCAATGGCTTTCGCATGAATGTGGCTGAGGATGACCTGCTTTTGGGTTGGTCTGTCAGCAGTGCTGGTGATGTGAATGGCGACAAAGTCAGTGATTTGATTGTCGGTGTGCCTTATAAAAATACACTGAATGGTGATAATACAGGTAGCAGTTATGTGGTTTTTGGTAAAACTACAGGGTTTGATGCAAATTTGGATTTATCCAGCCTGGATGGAAGTAATGGTTTCAGAATGGATGGGGCATTAGAAAATTCATATTTGGGTAATGGTGTTAGTGCCGGTGATATTAATGGCGACGGATTCGATGATTTAATCGGCGGTTCTTACTATGCCGGTAGCGGCGGTACGACTTATGTGTTATTTGGTAAAGCTTCAGGTTTTGATGCCATTGTGGATTTATCTAATTTGGATGGAATCAATGGATTCAGTATTGATGGAGAAATTGTGGGAGATCAAGCAGGTTACTCAGTGGATAACGCTGGTGATGTGAATGGCGATGGCTTTGATGATGTGATTATTGGTGCCAGAGTTGCTGATATCAATGGAGAAGAATCTGGCGCAGCTTATGTGGTTTTTGGTAAGGCATCCGGATTCGATGCGACCGTCAAGCTATCTGACTTAGAGGGTAATAATGGTTTTCGTCTGGAAGGCGTGGCCGCTGGCAATAAGACTGGCAGATCGGTCAGCACTGCTGGGGATTTTAACGGTGATGGTTTTAGTGATCTGATTGTTGGGGCTTTTGGCGCCGATTCGAATGGTGAAGATTCGGGAGCCAGTTATTTAATTTTCGGTAAATCTTCAGGATTCGGCGCATCAATAAACTTGGGCAATTTAAGTAGTGGTGAGGGTTTTGTGTTAGATGGATTGGCAGCGGGTGATTCGTTTGGTAAATCTGTCAGTAGCGCAGGCGATATCAATAACGATGGTTTTGATGATCTGATCATTGGCGCGCCATTTGGAGATGGTGTTATCCCAAATACCGGTGTCGGCTATGTCATATTTGGCGGCATTTTTGGTGGATAAAACAATATTCCGGACTGCCACGCACAAGAGAGCATTATTTAGCAAGTTTTTTCTTCTTTAACCATACCAGGCGATTCGTTGGACCGCCTGTTTTTCAGAGCATAGATTTGGTTTGCATAATTTATCAGGTGCGCTAACAGCAAACTCTCGTTTAAGAACTTTAGGTGCAAGCGGTAATTGTTGATTAGAAACACTGTTACCTTGAATTTATGTCTTTGCTTATGGCACAAAAATGAAAACCGCTCTCTAAAACATATCCCGTACACGATTACATCCGTGTAGCGGGATATTAACGTATCACGTAACGTAAGTTACCTGTGAGTTTCCCGGCGTTATTTTCAAAGCTTTTTTAGATTGCATTAACCGGTATTTTAAAGTAAGTAACGCCGTTGTCTTCCGCCGGAGGCATTTGCCCCGCGCGCACATTGACCTGTACTGAGGGCAGCAGCAGTACCGGCATTTCCAAAGTCGCATCGCGTTTGGTGCGCATGGCCACAAATTCATCTTCGCTCACGCCATCATGAACATGGATATTGCTGGCACGTTCTTCCGCCACTGTGCTTTGCCACTGAGCAGGGCGATCGTTAGGGGGGTAATCGTGGCACATGAACAATCTAGTTTCCGCAGGAAAATCCAGCAGTTTGCGGATAGAACGGTACAATTGACGGGCATCGCCACCTGGGAAATCGGCGCGTGCAGTTCCGACATCGGGCATAAATAGCGTATCGCCTATAAAAATTGCATCGTCGAATTGATAGGCCATATCGGCTGGCGTATGTCCATGAACTGGAATTGCCTTGGCGCTTAGTTTTCCTACCTGGAATTCTTCACCGTCGGATAGTAGATGGTCAAATTGCGTGCCATCCGGTGAAAATTCGGATTCCATATTGAACAATTTTTTGAAAACTTTTTGAACTGCCGGGATATGATCGCCAATGGCGGTTTTTCCACCCAATTTTTGCTTGAGGTAGTGTGCGGAAGAGAGATGGTCGGCATGGGCATGCGTTTCGAGAATCCAGCTAACGGTTAATCGTTGTTCATTAACAAATGCAATTAATTTGTCCGCAGAATCGGTTTTCGTTCTGCCTGCTTTGGGATCGTAATCAAGCACAGGATCGATTATTGCGCAACTTCCTCCCGGTTCATCAAATACAATATAACTGACTGTCCAAGTTGCTGGGTCAAAAAATGCCTGAATATTCGGTTGCATGGTTATCTCCTTTATTGTAGAAGTTATTAAAAATATTCATTGACTATAATATATAATAACATGTAATATAATTTTGTCTATAACTGACAGGAATAAAAACTATGAACATTGACTGGATGCACTTTACACCTGAGTCTGCATTGGCTGGCGGCATGGTAATTGGCATTGCGACTGCAATGCTGTTGTTGCTTGGCGGGCGGATAGCTGGCATTTCCGGCATCGTCGGCGGCTTGTTCAAATGGCACAGTGGCGATAGGGGGTGGCGTATTGCGTTTGTTACAGGACTTATCATGGCGCCTATGATATGGCAATTGTTCAATGCGTTGCCGGTTATCCATATCGAAGCCGGCTATGGCACGCTGGCAGTAGCAGGGTTGATTGTGGGTATCGGCACGCGTTATGGCTCAGGTTGTACCAGTGGCCATGGTGTCTGCGGGCTGTCGCGCATGTCGCCACGTTCAATTGTGGCTACCGCGATTTTTTTTACGGCCGGTATTGCCACGGTTTATGTCATCAGACATTTATTAAGCTAATTACTTTACGCCGGGAGGATGCATGATGATTAGTATTTTAATTGCCCTGATATCCGGCCTTGTTTTCGGTATCGGCTTGATTTTATCGGAAATGGCCAATCCAGAAAAAGTCTTGTCTTTTCTCGATATGACCGGTTCATGGGATCCATCATTGGCATTTGTAATGCTAGGAGCAATCAGTATCGGCGCGATCGCCTTTACACTGGCACGACGCCGGGGTCAAACCTATCTCGGTTCAACGATCAATTTACCCACATCGCGCGTTATTGATAAACGTTTGATTCTGGGCAGCCTGGCATTTGGTATAGGCTGGGGCATAGCGGGTATTTGTCCGGGTCCCGGCCTGGTTCTGGTAGGAACTGGCAATCTCCACGGGGTAGTATTCGTCCTGGCGATGCTGGCTGGAATGGGTATTTTTGAAATGTTGGAACGATACCGTGCACGTCAATCCAAAACGGATAAATGAGCGGAAGGCGGTTTTGAACAAAATCGTGTGCAGGTTTTTTGGGAGATCAAGCGAGCATTATGCTAAGTAATCGGTTAGGTACGGCAGAAGCGGTAAATGATGCGGATTGCAGTATGGCTATGCCACACAAAAAATCTGTGGCTTCGGCGTGTATGCTGCTGAAAGCCCTATCCAATGAGAGCCGCTTATTGATTCTGTGTCAGCTTGTACAGGGTGAGAAAAATGTCTATGAGCTCGAGCAATCGCTTGGCATCCGGCAGGCTGCGCTCTCACAACAACTGACTGTTTTGCGAAAAGAAAAACTGGTGCAAAGTGAACGCAAGGGCAAACATATTTATTACAGCGTAGTTGATCCTACAGTATTACAAATCATGCAAACGCTATACTGCATTTATTGTGTAGAAAAAAAGCACGAACTTTCACCGGAATGAGAAAGTTAAAGATGCAGTGCGCTTGTCATAAATCCCAGCAAACATTACTTTGTGCTGGTGCGAATTAAACCCTATTCCATTCTTACAGGAGGAAAGCGCAATGAGCATTGTTACGACTAAACTGGATGAGAAGTTATTTGTTACCGGTCAAATCCGTATCGATGATTTGGCGGAAATCGCCGCGGCAGGTTATAAAGCCATTATATGTAACCGTCCCGATTATGAAGAAGGTGCAACGCAACCCGCCAGCAACGAACTGGAACAAGCTGCGAATGCATTGGGAATTAAATTTGTTTATTTGCCGGTAGTCATCGGTTCGCTTTCTGTAGAAAAAAGCCAAACATTTAACAAATTGCTGGCTGAGCTGCCCGGGCCCGTTCTCGCTTTTTGTAATACCGGTAATCGTTCCCGGAAGCTGTACGAGCTTGTCAGGCAAAACCAAGTGCCCGATGCCGGAGATGAAACGGTCACGGCCGCTTGCAGCTGGACTGGCGATGCGCTTGAGACCATTCATGTTCCCCATGCAGCCAGGGATCAGTCGATGCCGACGGTAGCTGCGTGCAACTGGGGCAATGCATTCGATGTTGTCGTAATCGGCGGCGGTGCAGCGGGAATCGGTGTTGCCGCCAGCCTTTTGCATCGCCGGTCTGCACTTCGCATTGCTATTATCGAACCCAGCGATAAGCATTATTATCAGCCGGCATGGACGCTGGTAGGCGGAGGTGCTTATGATATCGCGCAAACGGTGCGCAACATGGCGGATGTGATTCCTCCCAAAGCAGAATGGATACAAGCGGCAGCGGCTGGTTTTGACCCGGAGAACAATTTAGTTAACTTGATTGATGGCCGTTCAATCGGCTACAGACAATTAATCGTCTGTCCGGGCGTACGTTTAGCCTGGGAAAAAATAGAAGGCTTGCCGGAAACACTCGGCAAGAATGGTGTGACATCAAACTATCATTTCGAGTTGGCACCGTATACCTGGTCGCTGACGAAAAATCTCAAAAGCGGTAAGGCGCTGTTTACGCAGCCGCCGATGCCGATTAAATGCGCCGGTGCGCCTCAAAAAGCACTGTATCTTTCATCCGATTACTGGTTGCGCCACCATATGCTGGATAAAATCGATGTCGAATTCAATACCGCTGGGGCAGTTTTATTTGGCGTAGCTGATTTTGTGCCATCGTTAATGGAGTATGTGAAACGTTATCGTGCCAAGCTGGTTTTTAATTCGACCCTGGTGAAAGTCGATGGTGCCGGTAAAATCGCTTTTTTCGATATCAAGGATAGCGATGGAAATATAACGCGGGTTGAAAAAACATTTGATATGCTGCATGTGGTTCCACCTCAGGTAGCGCCGGATTTTATTCGTCAAAGCCCGCTGGCCGATGCGGCGGGTTTTTGTGAAGTCAATCCAAAAACCTTACAACATCCGCGTTATGCCAATATTTTTTCGTTAGGTGATGCATGCTCCTCACCGAATGCTAAAACGGCTGCGGCTGCCAGAAAACAAATCGTCATCGTGGCGGAAAATTTACTTGCGGCCAAAGAAGGGCGGGAATGCTCTCATATTTATGATGGATATGGCGCTTGCCCGCTTACGGTGGAACATGGCAAAGTGATTCTGGCCGAGTTTGGTTTTGGCGGTAAGCTGCTACCTACTTTTCCGCTTGATCCGGTAGTACCCAGGCGCTTTTCTTGGCTGCTCAAAGCCAAGTTATTTCCCTGGCTATACTGGAATGGTATGTTGAAAGGCCGCGAATGGCTGACTGGTTCAACGGGTGTGAGTTAAATGGCATGGATCCTATTCTAATCAGTATTTTTATAGGTGCATTGACTGGGATTGTGCTCGCGCTGACTGGAGCCGGTGGCACCATCGTTGCGGTGCCGTTACTCATGTTCAGCTTGCATCTGACAGTTGCCGAGGCCGCCCCCATCGGATTGTTCGCAGTGGGGCTATCCGCTGCTATTGGCGCAATACTGGGCTTAAGGCATAAAATTGTCCGGTACCGTGCCGCCAGCCTAATTGCTTTTGCAGGCGCATTGACTGCTCCGGCAGGAGTATGGCTTGCGCAGCGCTTGCCGAATGCACCATTGAGTTTATTATTTGCTGCTGTGCTGATTTATGTAGCTGTTCGCATGTTTCGTCAAAGCCGGCAAGATCCTACTGATATTGTGCGTAGTACAGAAGAACCGCCTTGCCGTCTGGATGACATGGGAGGGCGCTTGATTTGGAATATTCCTTGCTTTAGAGCATTGGCCCTGTCCGGGACGGCGGCTGGCTTTTTGTCCGGCCTTCTGGGGGTGGGCGGCGGATTTGTCATTGTGCCGACACTCAGAAAGGTCACTGATTTGAGTGTGCCATCAATACTGGCTACATCGCTTGCCATTATTGCGCTGATTTCCCTGACGGGTGTTATATCAGCGATATTTATTGGCGCATTGAATTGGTCGATCGCAATACCTTTTTGTGGCGCCACGGCGGCCGGAATGCTTTTAGGCAGACTATTCGCAGGTCGTGTAGCTGGACATAGGTTGCAGCAAAGTTTTGCTATGCTGGCAATTTGTATTGCTATTGGTATGATTATTAAAGTAATTTGGAATGTTTTCTTGCGCTAGAATATGCTCCAGGCCTTCGGAGATTTTGCTAGAAAACTTTTTCCCGGAGTTCTGCCAAAGTAGCATCTTGTATAACAGAAGTCAGGACATGCCGTGCAGCAAGTAGTTTGGATGCAGGCTAAACCTTAGCGGCTTAGATCACCATAATATCGGCATTAGTCATCGCTAATCCTGAACCGGTCACGGCAAATTGTTTGGCTACTCCCGCTCCACTGCCATCTGCATCGTAAAACAATGCTCCAGCCGTTCTGTTGTAAATAATGAAATCATTTGCATCGAGGGCCCTGTCTCCAATGATAAACTGACCCGGAGGTAACAGGCCATTTGTTATCAGCGAGGTGAAAACAGCATTTTCTAGCTGAATGGTGTCATTTACTACAATAAAATCAGAGATCGTATCGACATGCCCGGTTGTGGTGAATCTAAAAATATCATTGCCCGGTCCGCCGGTTAAAGTGTTGCTACCTGTGAGACCGTCAAGAATGTCATTACCGTTGCCCCCTTTCAATTGATTATTAGCGGGATTGCCGACTATGGAATTGGGAAGATTATTGCCGGTGCCGTTGATAGGTGAAGTACCTGTTAATGTGAGATTTTCGATATTTGCTGCCAGCGAGTGGGTCACACTGCTGTTAACCCGGTCTATTCCCTCGTTGAGCAATTCAGTAATGACGTTACCCGGATTATTGATAACAAAAATGTCGTTACCCAAACCACCGATAAGGGTATTCGTTCCGGCATTGCCATTGATCCAATCGTTACCGGCATTACCATTCAGGGTATTATTCGCTGAATTTCCGATAAGCGTGTTGGCTAAACCGTTACCGGTGCCATTAATGGTTGACGTGCCGGTTAACTGAAGGTTCTCAACATTGGCGGCTAATGCGTAAGTGATCGTGCTGCTTACGTTGTCGGTGCCGCTATTGAGATTTTCAATGATAAGATCATTCGTATTATCAATAACATAACTGTCATTGCCAAGCCCGCCAATTAATGTGTCTACACCGCTATTACCAATGAGCCTGTCATTGCCGGCATTTCCTCGCAGAATATTATTCTGGCTATTACCCTTCAGAATGTCATCAAAGTTACTGCCCGTCAGATTTTCGATATTGATCAGTTGATCAAAACCTGCACCGATAGTGTTTTGTTGGCCGGTAATGGCAAGAGAAACTGAAACTGCAGCCGTTGAGTAGAGATAGGTTGCGGTGTCGTTGGTTGCCGCACCAGTTAGTATATCGTTGCCAGCTGTACTGGCGAGCAATCTCCCGGCAGATTCAACAACGCGGAAAAGCTGATCGGCGGGAATATTTTTTATGATTTGTACTATGCCGCTTGGCCAATGAATGGCTAATTCCTGCACGAGGGTATTGCTGGCAAGTCCGAAATGGATGCGCGAGTGGTTTTGTACCTGATTATGTGCGCCGCCGGCTTGCTCACGTAATTGCGTAGTTCCGCCAGCCGTTAGAAAAATTTGCGCACCGATCCCGTCGCGATTTGAAGTTATGCCCTGCAGGTCGATTTCAAACCAATGATTAGTATTACCCTCATTGTGAAAAAGTTCATAGGGCGCAAACGTATTGATCGGTGAAATTTGTCCTCTACCGTTTGCTACTAAAAGATCAAGAGAACCGTCAAGATTATAATCTGCCGTAGTTACAAAATCCCCTTCGCCAATTGTAGTTCCTGCGGCACCTCCTGCATCCGGAACGGCAACAAAGGTTCCATTGCCTTGATTCTCATAGAGTATATCGGGTGTATTGATGACCGTACGCGAGGTGACAATAAAAATATCCTGATCCATGTCATTGTCGAAGTCACCGGCTACCACATTGTTACCATGAATTGGAATATGATTGATTCCCGCTTGTTGACTTTGATTAACGAATCCTGAGCCTGTATTCATCCATAGTTGATCATTAACTGCAGGAGGATCGGGTTGAAAGCCAATAGCGGTCAACTTGGATATTGCATTGGCTGTTTCAATGAAAGTTAGAATTCTGTTTTCATCCAGGATGTTATTGTCAATGTCAATATGATCGGAGCTTGACAGCTTGAATTGCCAGCGTTGTAAGCTAGGATCATAGCCGACAAAAATTCCACGATCTACACCGGGTGTATGCGGAAAAATTCCATTAACCGAAGGATCTTGCGGTGATAAGGTAAATTTCCAGCTGGCCGGGTGAATGCCTGCCGCTCCAATGTATACCTGATCGAGCGGTATGGAGTATTTGCCATTGAAGGTATTAAAAATATCGAAAGTTATTTGTTTTGTCGTGTCAATCTCGATCCCTTTTTCTTCTCGCTTAACCGATAATCCTACGATCGCTTCATTCGTATCATTCTGATAGAAGTCATTGCCGGCTCTGATTGCACCTTGTGTCAGATACACATCAGGCCGCAAATCACCATTGAAATCGGCAGTGACGGCATCTTCGGCGGCTATCGCATTGGGTATTGTAGACGCGGTAATATCCCTGAAAGTGGGCAGGGAAGTGTCATAAACCGTGAAATCGTTGGGATTAGTCCTTGCGATGAGGTCTAACTTGCCATCACCTGATAAATCCGATAATAGAAAATACCTGGCATCGGTTAGATTAAAGCCAATACTTGCGGGCGCAGCCTCGAAAGAGTGATCGGCTTGTTGCAGAAAAACTCTTGGGGGAGCTTCCAAATCATCTTTTCTGGGCTGGACGCCAACAATCAAGTCTAATAAACCATCATGATTGGCATCAGCCCAGAGAGGATTTAATCCCACTGCCAGCGGATAATCGACTCCGCGCTCACTGGCTTGATCATCCAACATGCCGTTTTCGTTGATATAGAACTGGTTGGACCATTGCGGGCCAATAGCAAGCCCATATGGCGCACCTACCAATTGTATGAAATCCTGATCTCCGTCATTATCAAAATCAGCCCATGCCGGTCCATGGTGATCCGATCGCGGTAATTCCGTAAATATTGTGGCGGTTATATTGGTAAAACTTCCATTGCGTTGGTTCAAATACAAAATGCCATGAGGGTTGTTGTTGAAGAGCTCATGATTGTTCACCCAAAGATCAGGATAGCTATCGTTATTAACGTCACCCCACGCCCCCCCCCATGTTCTGCCTAGAAAATCGATGCCGGTCTGAGTTGATGGGATTGCTCTAAAAGATATATTGCTCATAGTGTTAGGCCCCAAAGTAGCTTGTCAGTTTTTCATCTATTTGAATTACTAAGCTTATTGATTGTTTTTAGCAAGTTAAGTGCTAATAATTGCGAGTCAATTATAACGCCTTAATTTTTTAATAATGTATCCAACCACTTTTTCCAGCATTGATATTTCTCAAGTAATCCAGTATTGGTTTTATTGATGATTATTTGTCGCACTTCCCGGTGGAACTTTATTTTTAATTCGCAAGCAAGCATTGCGGCGCCCTGCAAGCTCGTTTCTTTTTGCTGCAACTGAAAAACCGGGAAGGTTACGCACTGAGCGATACCTTGTTGCAGGCAAGATAACTGGGACAATCCTCCGGATAGATAAGCTCGCGTCAACGGTGAGGCCGTGTGAAAGTCTTCCAGGATACGCGCAACTCTGAATATAACCGCTTCGAGCATTAATGCGGTGATTTGTTGTGGGGATAAATGAGCGGTCGATTGAGAAAAATAGATGCCCCACTCGTTACGAAAATACGGTGCGCCTAAGCCGCTGGGTTCAGCCAAGCAAAAAATATTGCTGGTGGCTAAATCTTCGCTACAGCAGTTTTGTACCGGATAGGGTGCGAGGGCAGCGGCGATTGAATTGAGTGTGCCTTCAATGGCAAATTGAATCGACTGATTTTTATTTTGATAAAGCAATGTTTGCAAGTAACCGTCCGATGATAATTGCGCCGTTTTGACAGGGCGGATCACAAAGCCGCCGGTGCCGAGATTGACCAAAGCTTGCGTATGATTACCTGCGAGACTACCTATCAAGGCCGCGGATTGATCGCCAATGCTGGCTTGTAACGTCAACCCGATATCCAGCGCTAAATTCAATCCGGTAGAAGGTTTGATAGCGGGCAGAATGGTGACCGGGATATCGAATAGCTGGCATAAAGTATCCGACCATTGCATTTTATGAATATCCATCAATAAAGTACGCGCGGCCATTGAAGCATCGGTGACGAAATGTTGGCCGTGTGTCCAGCGCCAAATCAGAAAAGTATCCAATGTGCCCGTCAGCCATTCGCGGCAAATGAGCTTATCCCGCCAAGTTGGATGGTCATGTAGCAGGATACTGAGTTTTGGAGCAAAATAATAAGGGGTCAGGCGTAGACCGGTTAGTTCGTGAATAATCCCTGTCTCAGCTTGTAAGCCATGGCAGCAGCTTGTGCCCCGGTCATCTTGCCAGGAAATCAGAGGGGTTACCGGTTTGCCGCTGGCTTTGTTCCAGATCAGGAAAGATGAACGTTGGCTGCACAATCCCAAAGGAGGCCTGCTGCTTGTTTTTGCAGTGCATTCTTCAATCACTTGTTCCGCTACTTCAATATATTGGCGCGCATTACTTTCATAGCGCCCTTGTTGGTTGTCGATGGCGGGTGCCGGCCGTGACACGATATGCTGCAGATTGCCTTCTTTGTCCATCAAAGCGGCTTTAATGGAGGTTGTACCCAGATCCAGTGCGATTGCCGAAATTATTGAATGGCCCATTGTTGTTGGCATTGCTCGATTTCCTGATCAATTCTGCTCTTGTCCCACTGCATCGTATTGGCTACGCGTAGAGCGATGTGCCGTAACTGGTCGCGAGTCAATCTGGCCAAAATGAGCAATGGCATGCGGCGGCGTAGCAAGTCGTCCAAATGAATAACCATTTCCGTAGCAGCGCAGTAGATCAAATCGGCATAAATAAATGGCAATGATGGAAGGATGCGTTGAGCAAGATCGGCTTGTGCTTCAATGGTGTGAAAAATTGCGGTGATACGCGTGCCATGCCGGTGCAGCAGCCAATGGGCGCTTTGTGCGTCAATACCCAGTTGCATCGCCTGGTTTTGCATGGCTGTTTTCCATTGCACAAAATTTTGCCGTGGCGCCCATGGGAATAATCTACCTGCCGTTGCACAAGGGGCTGCACTGCCAAGTTGTGAGCATACCGCATCGACAATACGGGCGGCATCTTGGCGCGACGACGTTATTTTTCCACCTATGGCATAATGCACGGCATTCGAAGTGGATCGTAATTCCCAGTCGCGGCTTAATGCAGAAGGGGAGGCAGGCGTTGCATTTTGGGAAACTTGTTTAAAAACCCGCACACCGGCAAAACTGCCAATGATGTCAGCGCGCGACCAAGGTATTTTGAGATAATGATTGGCAGCGGCAAGAAGATAATCGATGTCGCTATCATCGACGGCGGCCTTCGCTTCATCCCCTTTGAAATCCGTATCGGTTGTGCCCAGTAACGTCAATCCGTACCAAGGAATCATGAAAAATACCCGTCCATCTACTGGCGCTGTCAGCAACAGTGCTTCACTACCATGCGTAGCCGGCATGACCAGATGTACGCCTTTAGCAAGCCGGCACCATTCGCGGCCCGGTGCAGTGTTGGCTAGCCATTGGCCGGTGGTGAAAACAATTTGCTGGGCAGCGATTTTTTGCCGCGTCTGAGTAAGTTGATCTTGCACGATTGCTCCATCAACTTTGACATCCGTATGCAGCAATTCAAGGAATTTACAGTAATTAACGCAGACTGCACCGGAATCCACTGCGCCTGAGATGAGCTCAAGCACCAAGCGAGCATCATCGGTTTGCGCGTCAGCGTATGTAAAGCCGCCTTTTAGCGAATTCTCCCGGAGAAAAGGAAAGCGGGTGGTGAAATTTCCGGCATTGAAGTAACGATGAGACATGTGGGCATCGTTATCACCCGCAAAAAAATCGTACAGTGTTAATCCTAGCTTTAGCTGTAGCCGGTTAAGGCGTTGTTGCGCGTAGACCGGTACGCCAAAACGCAGCGGCCAAACGCGATGCGGCGCTGCATGCAGCAGCATTTTTCGTTCTTGAAGCGATTTGCTGACCATTTTAAAATCATAGGTCTCCAAATAACGCAAACCGCCATGGATGAGTTTGCTTGAGGCGGATGACGTGGCATTTGCCCAATCGCCTTGTTCAACGAGAGCTACTTTGAGACCGCGTAGAGAGGCATCATAAGCAGTCCAGGCGCCATAGATGCCGCCGCCGCAAACCAGCAGGTCAAATTGCCGGTCTTGCAATGCACTAAAATTTCTTTTCATTGATCGCGCAACATCAATGCTCTTTGGGGAAGGTCGCTAATGAGGATATCAACACCCAATCGCAGAGCTTTGTTGATTTCTAAGTCAGTGTTGCAAGTATAGACTGCGGCACATTTGTGATGACTATGCAGCAAATCCACTATCGCCTGGTCAGCAGTGTCTATGGGTAAGCACAGACCATAGAGATAAGGATGGCTGTGCAGGAGCTGGCGCGCATCCGCGAGGCTTTGATGGGTTTCGAAATTGAAAATGAGTGGAAAGATCGCATTGTATTCATGCGCATAATCCAGGCTGGCCAGATTGAACGAGGACATAATAATCCGGAACTGAGGGTTTTCGCCAATCAGATCAAGTGCCCGGCGGATTTTCAATTGGTGGCGGGTGATAGGTTCCCAATCGCGGTTTTTGATTTCGATCAATAACTGGCAGCGGTCTCGATACGACATCAAAAAATCTTGCAGCATCATGATACCTTCGCTTGCGGATTCTGGATTAATCAGTTTCTGCAGTTCATAAAAGTCAAAATCGTCGATCCGCTTGCCGGGTAATCCGATTCTGTCGAGAGCGCGATCGTGCCATAGTACAGCCACTCCATCCCGGCTCAATTGCACATCGGTCTCGATACCATCGATGGCATAGCCAAGCGCTTTGTCAAACGCATGGCGCGTGTTTTCCATGGCTTCCCGGTTGGCGCCGCGGTGGGCGAACACCAAACATCGCTTAACAATTTGATTTTGGCTGGAAGATTCGTCCATGCGGAGAGAATTGGCTATACGGTTATAATTATTTTGCTGCAACCTGCAGCATTTCGACGATAGCGGGATCCTTGGCAATTTCGGCAGCGGTCTTTCCCGTTTTGCTTTTGATTTTCGCGTTGGCGCCTCTGGTTAATAGTATTTTTACGGTCTCGGCGTGATCGTGCAAACCTGCCCACATCAGAGCGGTAATACCGTCATCGTTTTGCAGGTCGATTTTTGCGCGGTTATCCAGCAATAATTCG
This sequence comes from Nitrosomonas sp., assembly GCA_008015565.1. GTDB lineage: Bacteria > Pseudomonadota > Gammaproteobacteria > Burkholderiales > Nitrosomonadaceae > Nitrosomonas. Next base: position 15,896 of record SSFV01000009.1, read on the forward strand.
ATGACGGCTGTATGGCCGTTTTGCGCCGCCAATATAAGCGGTGTGAAGCCTTTGGATGCTTTGTGATCGACCTGGGCGCCATGTTGAATTAATGCTTTGGCTACTCCGGTATTGCCAGTCAATGCCGCGAGTGTCAGCGGTGTTGCGTCGTTTTTATCCACTACATCAACTTTGGCACCTTTTGCCAGCAATGCGTTGACAATATCGGCATGGCCATTTTGAGCGGCAATATATAATGGCGTCGTTTCATTGATGGCTGTCAAATCAAACGCCGCATTTTTCGCTAGCAGCGTATCGACAATTGCGGTATGGCCATTTCTGGCAGCCATATAGAGGGCGGTAGTACGGTCAGCGGCTTGTGCATCAATTTGCGCATTGTTAGCCAATAATTTATCAACAATAGCTGTACGGCCTTCCATTGCCGCAATGATCAAAGCTGTCAGTTTATCTTTGGTTTGTAAATGGATATCTGCGCCTTTGGATATCAGTTCATCGACTATCGCTTCGTAGTCTTTTTGTATAGCCAGCATCAGGGCAGTGATGCCGTCGACAGTTTGGGCGTTAATTTGCGCGCCTTTGGCTAGTAGTGCGCTGACGATACCGGCATGGCCATTTTTTGCAGCGAGAATCAATGCCGTCGCATCGCCCGCATTTTTTAAATCGACATTTGCATTTTTCTCCAGCAAAAGCTCAACGATATCGGTATGCCCATACTGAGAGGCAACCATCAATGCACTGAATCCTTTTTCATTTTGATAATTGACATCGATTCCTTGCGCCAATAATTGTTCAATTGCTTGATTGTTGCCGGAAAATGCAGATTTGAGAAATTCGGTTTCTGTGTCCTCTTCGGCTAACGCGTGAGCTGAGAAAAAAAATAAAATGATTACGAACGATGAGATGAGAGATTTAAATGCAGTGCTAATCAATTTTTTTATATAATTCATGTAGTACACCTATTTCTGACATTTTGTTAGAGTTTGTGGAGCTTACAGTTATCGATCCCCATGATTATTTGATATGTTATTGAATAATCAATATGGATAAAGAAATCTCAGTCTGGATTTGGATAATTCACTAAAAGCCTTATTTTAACCTATTGCTATCGATTTTAAGGTTTAATTGATCCGATACTCGATAAAGGCATTTATTTATAACCGCAATCTACTCGGCAAAATTAAATGGATAATTGGATCATTCCCGAATGGCCCGCACCTGCTAATGTGAAGGCTCTGTTTACAACTCGTCAAGGCGGTGTGAGTTCTGGTGTGGCCGGCAGGTATGCGTCATTCAACTTAGCAATGCACGTCAATGATGATCAGTTAGATGTGGCACGCAATCGAACCCAGTTGCGCCGTTATTTGCCATCTGAACCTAAATGGTTGCAACAGGTGCATGGTACGCTGCCGGTCTGGATAGATGGTACGGCAGAAGGCGTGCCGCAAGGCGACGCTGCGCTGTGCGGGACAAGAGGTCTTGTGTGTGTTGTGATGGTTGCGGATTGTTTGCCGGTGTTTTTGTGCGACACGGCTGGTACTAAAGTTGGCGTCATACATGCGGGTTGGCGTGGCTTGGCCGGAGGAATTATTGAACGTTCCATTGCTGCGATGCAAGTGAGCCCTGGTAATTTAATGGCGTGGCTTGGCCCGGCTATCGGACCGGATCATTTTGAAGTAGGTAGAGATGTATATGAAACTTTCGTTCAGCAGCAAATTTCTGCAGCGCAGGCTTTTGTAAGCAAGCATCATGATTATGAGAAGAAATGGCTTGCGGATATTTTCATGCTTGCTCGCCAGCGGCTGGAGATCAACGGCGTTACCCGCATTTATGGAGGCGGGTTTTGCACTTTTAGTGATTCCGGGCGCTTTTTTTCCTTTCGCCGCGACGGTGAGACAGGGCGCATGGCTGCATTAATTTGGCTGCAGTGATTGCTCTGCAATTTTTTAAAAGACTGGGCCGCAACAGCGTATAATCCGGCCTTTGTTTTTCACTTAACTTTATGTCAACGCTTACCTGGATTATTGCTGCGAGTCTGTTCGGGGGAATATTAAGTTTATTATTCGCGGCGATATTGACAATCAATGTCCGAATATCATGGCTTTCGATATTAATTTCTTATGCAATTGGCGCGCTGTTGGGCGCCGCTTTCCTTAATACCCTGCCAGAAGCGCTAGAACTTTCTGATAACCCGATGCAGGTGACGGTTACCGTGCTATTTGGCATTTTGCTATTTTTTGTTCTGGAAAAATTAGTATTGTGGCGTCATTGTCACTTGGAAGACTGCGAGGTGCACGATCCTTCCCATGGTACGGCTACACCTGCCAGCCATCCTATGCACGATCATGGCCGTAGCGGAACAATGGTGATTGTCGGCGACACTTTTCATAATTTCGTGGATGGTATTTTGATTGCCGCAGCGTTCATCGCAGATACGCAATTAGGCATCGTGACAGCGATCGCAATCATTGCACATGAAATTCCACAAGAAGCAGGGGATTTTATTATTCTCCTTAATTCAGGCTACAGCCGCCGTATGGCCTTTTTGATAAATTTATTATCGGGCCTTGCTACGTTAGTAGGTGGTGTGCTTGCCTATTTTATGTTGCATAGTATGGATTTTCTGATACAGCCGCTATTGGCTTTTGCATCCGCTAGTATGATTTATGTGGCGATGTCGGATTTAATCCCGGGTTTGCATAAGCGGCCAGAAATTAATGCGACAATACAGCAAGTTACTCTTATTTTGTTGGGGATTTCTTCTATTTGGTTCATGGGTAATCTTTTTACTCATGGGTAGAGCTAAACATGAAAAAAATTAAACTGCACGAACTCTAAGGATATGTAATGAGAAAACAATTTTTGATAGTGTGCTTTTTGCTTTTTTACCTCAGTAACGTGTTTGCAAATGAGAAAAATATTCTTGAAATTGCTGAAGGCAGCGCCCGTTCATGGCTTGAACTCACTGATACCGGAAAATACCGGGAAAGCTGGGAACGGGCTTCAACTTTATTCAAAACGAAAACTGCTGAAGCTGAATGGGTACAGACAATAACTGCAAACAGAGCATCGCGCGGAGTAGTGACTGCGCGCTACATTGCGACGGCGAGTTCTGCAAAATCATTGCCGGGCTTACCGGATGGAGAATATATAGTACTGCAGTTTTATACCACTTTCGAAGCTAAAGGCTTGGCTCTGGAGACGATAACATTAGCGAAATCCTCCGGTGACGCATGGATGGTTTCGCAGTATACAATCAAGTAAAAAACTAATGATTGGGTGAGCATGCCATCTCATTGGCCTATTGTGCGTACTAATAATTTCTGACTTCCCTCTAGAATTTAATTCCCCGCAACAAGCCGCGGGGATGTTCTATCGATCGAATAACTTTTTACAACAATCAAGCAGGCCAATGGACCGGTTGATTAAGGCTTGGGCGGCCAATGTTTTTTCCGGCCGTGTTCATCCACTACCAGGTACTTGCTGTCTTTAGGTAAGATTTTCAACGTCTTGAGAAACTCTATGACGGTATCTTTTTCTCCCTCACTTAGTGAGGTCCAATTATTATACGAGTCCATTGCTTCACCCCGATGCGCCTCGATTGCTTGACGAATCGTGGTAAATTTACCGTGATGAAAATAAGGCGGTTCGTTGGCTACCCCCCATAGCTTACGAGTGATGAAGCGTGAATTACCATTAAAGAATGCCGGGCCGGAAGCATTTTGATCAACCGGCTCTGTGTTAGGATCCGATGGGCCGCCGGTAATATCATGTAATTTTAGGTCGGTAAAGGCAGGAACCCAGACGGTATCATTTTCAACCGCTAATCTGGGGTTATCCAGTGTTTGGTCTGTTAAATCCATTTTATATTCATGTACTTGACCCAGTTGCAAGTTGCCTTCCGGATTGTAAGGATTGGGTTCAGTGAATATCCATCCTTTATTATCCAGAGGCAGCTTGGGGATATGGCAACTGGCGCAACCAATTGTTTGGAAAACTTGTTCGCCTTGCAGTACTGCCGCTTCGATAGCAGGATTATTGGGAATAACTCGTCCTGGAACTGCAAGCTGTGCTTGAAATAACGTAGCGGCGGTAATATCGGCGCGTGTGAGTTCGTCCACAAAACCATCGCCGTCGGAATCAACGCCAGCGCCAAAACGTTCCGTCGATTGAATACCGTGATGCTGATTGAAAGCCGTATTAGTGAATTCGCGCAATGAAACTTTTCCGCCCGCTTGATGGAAAGGTTTAATGACCAGGCTGGGAGGATTGTCTGGACTATCGCTGGCCAAGCTAGATGCCAGTAATCCGGTTACCTGGCTGGTATCCCATCTGCCATCGTTATCTCTGGTTAGAGTGCCAAAAGAAATGCCTTTACTTTCAAGTTTTGCGCTGCTACCCGCGGAAATTGAATCGCGTATTTTTCTTAATTCAGCAGTCATTTGCCTGCTCAGCATTTCAATATATCCGGAGCCGAATAATCCGAGCGTGTTGCGGAAATTTGCAAAATTATCCAGATGGATAAATTTACCTTCTTCATCGACTGCTCCGCGTAAGGGAACGCTATCGTTGTGATCAAAGGTGACAAAATCAAAGCGTTCTCCAGTGATGAATACATTGGTAACGATGTCGCCTCCGCCGCCTGTGCGTGGCTTATTATGGCAACCAGCGCATGAGTTACTATCGGGTGCCGAGAGCCGGTTGAAATTTCTTGGGAAATGCAAAGGTGAAGTAGGATCAGATAACGCTTCGCCGGTTCCTTTGGTCAATGGACGGCCACCGCCTTCTTCTATAGTCCAATTAGCTCGAAACAGCTTTTTACCGTGCTTGATCAATTCATGCATAGTAATAGTGAATTCGGTTCCATCTTTTAGATGATGATGGATTGCTTGTTCTTTACCGATCGTTGTGACGGGCTCAGGTTGGGTTTTATTTTCACTGGCTAAAGAAATGGCGGAGGAGAAAACAATAGGTGTAGTGAATAGAATGCAAAATCCGATGCTGCGGTATTTTCTGTTCATATTATGATTCCTTTAATCTATATCAAAAAAATCCCGGTGGCTTTTATGACTAGGATTGGAATGAATACACTCAGGGATTTTCAATGCAATCAATGTGAATGACTTTTTGTGATGAAAACCGGAGTGCTCGATCAATTACAAATAGTGGACATCTGGAAAATGCGAATGCATGAATATCTTATTGTTGACCACAGGGCGGGATATCGTTATAACTTCTCCAGAATCTTCACTGCTCATCAATTATCAGCAATCGAGCGCCATGAATCTTAATAGTTGTTTACATGGAAAGGGGAGTTATCCAATGGTGGCAATTAAAAAGAATCAGCTAGATTGCTGATAATTGGTTTAATCGTAACAGTCAGTTCTATATAAAAAATTTAACTAGGTTATAAATTGTTTAGAAAGGCCGAATTAATTGACTGCGCAGACAAATTGCCGTGTTAATTGATACGTGAAAAACCCATATGGCTATGCGGTGTTATGTTTCTTGCACTTTTTCCGGTTTGCGTCATGCTTGCTCCAAGAATGAGTCAGCACTTATTTGATTTTTTCATAAACCAAATAGCGTAGGCATAGTAGAGCAAAGGTGGACGCTGGCTTTGATCTATATGATTTTCGCGCTAACCATATAATTGCCGTTTCAACCCGCATCGGTCCAGTATGGTGGCGCTGATTTCTTCGATTGAGATGCGTGTCGTGTCCAAATAAGGGATATTGAATAAGCGAAATAGTGATTCCTGCCACAGTATTTCTTGTTGGCATTGTTGCAGCGAAGCGTACTCGCTATTCGGGTGACGTTCTTGACGAATAAAATGAAGTTGTGATGGATTGAGCGTTAGCCCAAATAATTTATTTCTAACTTTTTCCAATATTTTGGGTAGATTTAAGGCAGGCATATCTTCCTGCGTCAATGGATAATTGGCTGCTGCAATACCGTACTGCAATCCCAAGTATAGGCAGGTGGGGGTTTTTCCGCAGCGGGAAACGCCGATCAAGACGATATCCGCCTCGGTAAAATTTTTTGGATTAACGCCATCGTCGTGTGCCAATACATAATTGATGGCGGCGATCCGCTTGAAATATGACAAATGATGCTGTAAGCCATGCGAACGGCCAGCCATGCGTGCAAATGGCTGCTGTAGCTCGTTTTCGATTGAGCGGATAAAAGTTTCAAAAAAATCAAATATGCAACAATCTGCTTGTTTAATGACAGCTAGAATTTCCGGGTTCAGCAGAGTGCTAAATACCAGCGGGCGATGACCGTCGCAGGCAAGAGCCTGGTTAATTTGTGCCAGGACAGTCCGCGCTTTGTCAATATCATCCAAAAAGGGTACGTTGATAATTTTCCATTCTATGCCGTCAAATTGGGTCAAGAGGCTATGACCTAACGTTTCCGCAGTGATGCCGGTGCGATCGGACAAATAGAAAACGGTGCGTTGCTGCCTGCTCATTATTTATTCAGACTAGCGAGATAGAGCCATGTTTCCATTACCGAGTCGGGATTGAGCGATAAGCTGCTGATGCCTTGTTCGTAAAGCCAGGCCGCAAAATCCGGATAGTCCGAAGGCCCCTGTCCGCAAATTCCAATATATTTTCCTTGTTTGTGACAGGCGTCGATGGCCATTTTAAGCAACTTCTTGACAGCGGGATTACGCTCGTCGAATAGGTGTGCAACTAAAGCAGAGTCTCGATCGATACCAAGCGATAGTTGAGTCATATCATTGGAACCGATGGAGAAGCCATCAAAATACTGTAAAAATTCTTCAGCGAGTAAAGCATTACATGGGATCTCGCACATCATGATTACACGTAAACCGTTTTTGCCACGCTCCAGCCCATACGATGCAAGCAGTGCTACGACTTGCTCGGCTTCTTCGATTGTTCGGCAGAATGGCAGCATAATCTCAACATTGTTCAAGCCCATGTTATCGCGTACATTGTGCAGTGCTCTGCATTCAAGTTCAAAACAATCGCGGAAAGCAGTCGATAAGTAGCGCGATACGCCGCGAAACCCGATCATTGGGTTTTCCTCATCGGGTTCATAACGGCTTCCACCGATCAAATTGGCGTATTCATTTGATTTGAAATCGGATGTCCGTACGATTACAGGATTGGGATAGAATGCTGCCGCAAGCGTTGAGATGCCTTCGGTTAGCTTCTCGACGTAGAAACTGATTGGATCTTCATAACCTGCGATCCGTCTGCTGATCTGATTTTTTAAGTCATTGGGCAAGCTATTGAATTGCAGCAGTGCCATAGGGTGAATGCCAATCATATTGTTGATGATGAATTCCAGACGCGCAAGACCGATGCCATGATTAGGCGTGCCGGAAAACGAAAAAGCGTGCGACGGATTGCCGACATTCATCATGATTTTAATAGGTAAATCAGGGAGATTGCCGGTCTCGGCGGTAATATGTTCAAAAGGCAGCAAACCTTCATATATAAATCCGGTATCGCCTTCAGCGCAGGAAACTGTCACTTCTGAATTGTCTCTGATGAGCATGGTTGCATCGCCGCAACCGACAACGGCGGGAATACCCATTTCCCTTGCGATGATGGCGGCATGGCAAGTCCGTCCCCCGCGATTGGTAACAATCGCGGCGGCACGTTTCATAATAGGCTCCCAATCCGGATCGGTCATGTCGGTTACCAGCACATCGCCTGACTGAATTTTGTGCATTTGCTCAATACTCATGATTATGCGCGCTGTTCCCCGGCCAATCTTATTTCCGATGGCACGCCCCTCAATTAATATTTTTCCTTTGTTATTGAGTTTGTAGCGCTCCATTACCGTTTTTGTACGGCTTTCCACAGTTTCCGGACGTGCTTGCACGATATAAAGTTGTCCATCCCGGCCATCCAGCGCCCATTCGATATCCATGGGACGGCCGTAATGTTGCTCAATGATGAGGGCTTGCTGTGCCAGCATCTCAACCTGCTCATTCGTCAAGGAAAAACGCATGCGCCGCTTAGTGTCGACATCACGTGTAATTGTGGATCCGCTCATGTCTTTTTTGCTATCGGCGTAGATCATTTCGATAGCCTTAGTGCCTAACCGGCGCGACAAAATTGCATGTTTTCCCGCTCCCAATCCACGCTTATAAACATAGAATTCATCGGGGTTGACAATTCCTTGTACAATGGTTTCACCCAGGCCGTATGCAGAAGTTATGAAAATGGCATCGCGAAAACCCGATTCAGTATCCAGTGTAAACATGACGCCGCTGGCGCCAAGATCGCTGCGCACCATTTTCTGTATTCCTGCTGACAAATAGACTTTGTCGTGCGGAAATTTTTGATGAACGCGATAAGCGATGGCGCGATCATTATAAAGCGAGGCAAAAACCACTTTGATTGCTGCAATGATCTGATCGATTCCGCGTACATTTAACAATGTTTCCTGCTGACCAGCAAATGAAGCATCTGCGAGATCCTCAGCGGTGGCTGAGGAACGCACTGCAAATGAAACTTCTTCAGATGTATGGTCATTGGCCACAAGCTGTTCATACGCATGCGCAATTGCATTTAAGATAACGTCCGGCAATGTAGCATTAAGAATCCATTCCCGTATAGTCTGGCCCGTTACAGTCAATGCATTGATATCGTTGACATTCAGCTTATTTAATAATTGGTTGATGCGATCGGTCAGGCCGTTGCTGGCCAAGAAATCCCGGTATGCTTTTGTCGTGGTTGCAAAACCCGTTGGTACTTTGACACCAGCTCTGGAAAGATGACTGATCATTTCTCCCAGCGAAGCGTTTTTCCCGCCAACAAGGTTGATATCATCCATAGTCAATTGATCCAACCAGGCTATGTATTCAGTCATCGAAAACTCCTGCAAACTTAAATTTTGTCTTATTATAGCGCCCGGTTATAAGAATTACTGATGAAGATTCGTAATTTTAAACTCGAAAAAATGGTGACGCATAATCGGAAAAGCAAAGCCTGCGAGTTTGTGCCGGTTGCGACGAATTTCGCATTGCATACAAAGAATACATTTTGCTTGAGTTTTTAGAATGGCAAGATGAAATCCAAGGAAAATAAAATTTGATCCTTGTTGCCGTCAAATGGCCGGTAGGAGGCTGCTTTGTAGGCATCTACCCTATCGTAACGGATATTCGGGCGAATATTGAGCTTCTTCAAATAATCCCACTTCAGTTTGAGTGTCTTGGCTATTTTCCAGTTCATGCCTAATGTCAGGGCATAATAATCTGCCGGCGTAATGGTGACACTGCTAAGATTGCCTGCATAGCTCACAGCTGAGCCATTAACGTCCTGAGTTGCCGCAGCTATCCGGAAAGGGGAGGGGTTACGGAAACCATCTTCATCGCGATACCATTCGCCGCGAATACCAACTGACAGATTCTCCGTTAGATCATAGTACAAATGAGCTATGGCACTGAACCACTCGGCATCCTTAATGGTATTCGTATATTTTAAATTATTCAGCAAAACGCCGCCGGCATGGCCATATACTTGATGCAAAACAAGAAGCATTTTTGAAGTGATTCGATGTTTCAATACTATGTTATAGAATCCCCAAGGCTCATTACTTCGTGCTGAGGTGTTACCGTAAGTGCCAGAAATGTGGAAAGATGTCGCGCGATTGTCACTGGTCCAGGTGAAACCGGCGAGCGCATTCCAGTTTTCAAGTTGTTTATCCCATCCTGCATCCCACCCACCTGTGGCGCTGCCGGTTATAGGGCCTGCCAACAGCATCCAATTTTTATTAACAGTATAGTTGGCGAGTAATCCTGTATGCGTAAAGGGCTCCCCGACGTTTAAGGTATAAGCGCGGGTGTAAAAGAAATTATCAGGTGCTGGTACGGTTTCAAAGCCGGTGGGGGTATAGAAGTGCCCTGCCTTGATATTGAGACCACCTCCTAAAGGTAAATACGTTTCCAGATAAGCTTGTGGCAGCGCAATGCCGTAGGTTTTCGAAGAAGCGCAACATAAATCGAGATCCCAGTTGCTTCTTTTTAAAGGCTCTCCGGAATTGACATCATAAGCTGGAACGCCAAATGCCTGCGTAAATATCGAGTCTGTTCCAAACATAAAATCGAAACGCCCCCCAAGGTCCCACTTTCTGCCTTCCGAAGCAACCGGGCGCCGCATAAACAGATTTAATTGATTCAATTGAAACTGGTTGGCTTGATCAGCAAAGATGACTGGACCATTAAATCCGCTAGTCTGGCTAGGGTTGAAAGTTGCTCCTCCGTGAATCCAGCCGCCGAAATCTAATTTGCTAGTATGAAGAAATTTTCTAAAATTGTTGGCATACGAGTCATCGGACGGTATTGCTATAAAAATCAGAATGCTGCCAGTGATGGCCGATAACAGCCATCCTATGAATTTTAAAATGTAGTGCATTAAGAGGTTTAGAATGATTGGGAAAGAAAAATATAATCGCTGGCCTGCACGGGATTTGAGCGTGTGAGGTACTTCATTTTAATGATAGAGTGATTTAGTAAGAAAAATATGTGAATGCAATTATAAACACTTTAACGAATAATTCCAATTATCGCTTTTTAATCAAGGCACAACGCAAAAAAATTAACTTTAATTCCAGCTTAAGCGTACTAATCCATATTGCAAGATTAATAGCATTAACATTCAGTATTTTTCATTTCTTCAATGAAAATTTGCACTTACCATAAATGGCTTAGATATCTTAATCTTACCTGCAAAATGGTTAATGGTTTCTATTAGTGAAAAACAATGGTTTCCCCAATGTACGGATGATGTTGATCAAATTAAGATGGCACCATTCGATGAAATGTTTGGAGGATATTCATCATGAGAACACTAAAATTATTAATTTCGCTGTTTGCGCTGACTATGTTGGTTGCTTGCGCTCAAATGAATTCATCGTTAGTTGCGCCAACCGGAATTGCTAATAATGATCATAGAGCATTGATAAAGCATTATGAAGGCTTAGCTAGGGAAGCAAAAATTAAATTAGAGGAAAATAAAGCGATACTTGAAGCTTATGAAGCACGGCCATATTACTATGGCAGGCAAGGTTTGGATTTGCAATCGCACGCTTCAGCCAATATTCGTGAGCATACAAGAACTTTGAAACAAAGTCTTGAGTTTGCAAATCTACATCGAAGATTAGCTATGGAGCAACAAAAGAAATTAAATCAAACGGCTGATGCTAATGATCGTAATCTAACCGTCGAAAACTCGGAGTATTTTGATAACAAAGGGCTTTAGTGATAAGGCAGCAGGTACACTGGCATTCACTGATTTTTTCAGTGAATGCCAGATGTATGTCAGTTTTTCATTAAAAGGGCAATATAAAATCCAAGGAAAATAAAATTTGATCCTTATTGCCGGCGAATGGTCTATATGCAGCCGCTTGATAAGCATCTACTCTGTCATAACGTATATTGGGTCGAATGGTTAGTTTCTTGAGCGAGTCCCATTGGAGCTTTAAAGTTTTTGCCGCTTTCCAATTTAAACCAACAGTCGCTGCGTAATAATCTGCCGGAGTAATCGTAACGCTACTAAGATTGCCTGCGTAACTGACCGGTACCCCGTTAACGACATTTGTGGCTGCTGCGATTCGGAATGGTGATGGATTGCGAAAGCCATCTCTATCTCGAAACCATTCTCCGCGCACACCTACTGATACATTTTGCGTAAGATCGTAATATAAATGTGTGACGAAGCCCATCCATTCGGCATCTTTGATAACATTGGTGTATTTCAGATTATTCAATAAAACACCATCAGCAAAACCGTGTACATGGTGTAAAACTAACAGGGTTTTCGGATTAAATTTATGTTGAAACACAATGTTATACATTGCCCATATCCCACTGTTCCGGGTTGAGATTTCCCCATAGGTGCCGGTAACGTTGAGCGAGGTTGCATGATTGTCGCTGGTCCAAGTGATACCGCCAACACCGCCCCAATTACCTAGCTGCCTGTCCCATCCACCATCCCAGCCGCCGGTAGCGCTTCCTGTGACGGCACTCCCGGATACTGACCAGTTCTTGTTAATCACGTAATTTGCCTGTAAGCCGGTGTGCGTGAATGGCTCGCCTGCATTAAATGAATAAGCGCGTGTGTAGAAAAAGTTATCCGGTGCCGGAATTGTTTCAAAACCTGTGGGAGAATAAAAATGTCCGATTTTGATATTTAATCCGTTCTTTCCAACCGGAACGTGAGCTTCTAAGAAAGCTTGTGGTAATGCAATGCCATAAGTGCGAGAGGATGAGCAGCATATATTAAGATCCCAATTGTTTCTATTCAGTACCTCGCCTGAATTTACATCAAAAGTTGGTACACCAAACGCTTGTGTAAAAATGGCATCTGTTCCAAACAAAAAATCAAAACGTCCACCAAAATCCCATTTATTAGTTTCTGAAATAACCGGGCGTTGCAGGAATAAATTAAGTTGATTTAACTGGAAACGATTGGCCTGATCGGCGAAAGCAACTGGTCCATTAAAGCCATTGGTTTGGCTCGGGTTAAAAGTTGCGCCACCGTGAATCCAGCCACCGAATTCTAATCTGCTGTCTTTCGCAAAATTTTTTAGAGTATTAGCATGAAGTGTGCCGGAAGCTCCGGCAAAGAAAAGAAGTGAATAGAAAATTGTTCCAAATAACAGCCATTTCGAGGAATTCATTTATCAATGACAAGTAAAAAATGTGTTGAGTATTTATAAATCAAATGCCAATATAAACTGTCGCGTTATGTGTAAATCATAGTCTACCAAGTAATTGTGCGATGTCATCGCTTTAATTTTTGTTGCATTAAGACATTATCTTTTTTGTACAACTTGTTCATATCCATTATTTTCTTTTTATTAGTTCGTACGGTACAACATCTTATTTGGTTTTGAAATGCATTTCATTTTAATGAATAGCAGAACAAATATCATTGTTCCAGCAGAAATGGAAAGAATGTAATGAGATAGGTGGTGAAATAATAGTAAATCGGAAATTATTTTCTACCTTCGGAAATAAAAAAACAACCACAGGCAAGCCTGTGGTTGTCCGCTTACTACCCTTAAGCGTTTTCTTATTGTACTGTCATAGAATTATCCGTAGTAAGTTTGGCTTTATTAATGACATCGCCATTTTGTTGTTCCATCGCAATGCGCTGATGTAAATTAGCGTTACTTAAACTTTCAGCCAGCAATTTTTCATATTCACGGATATTTGCAGTTGTGTGCGATTTAACATCTTGGCCCTGACGTCCATAGTAATAGCTATGGTTCTCATATTCTTCTAATACTGCTTTATTTTCTTGTAATTTGGATTTTGCTTCTTTGGCCAGAACTTCGTAGTGTTTTGCTAAAGCGGCATGATCGTTATCATCAATCCCGTCAACTTCTACTGCAAATGCTGAAGAAACAATTAGACTTAGTGCGAAAGCTAAAGCTACTAGAATTGCTGATTTTTTCATGATTACTTTCTCCGGGTAATAAATTATGTTGACATATTAATTCGCTCAGCATCTTTAGTATATTGGGGAAACCCTGGTTTTCTTCTAAGGGAAACCATTAGATGCTAAGTGCTTGGTTTAGATGCGTGAAAAAGATGTTTTCGAAGTTCGAGAATTTAATGATTGATGATAATTCTTGCTTTGCATTGAATGCAAAAATGGAGAGAAGCAGGCGTTTTAATTTGCTGGAAATAGCATAATCAGGGGTTTGATGTTAAGTCCAAATAAAAAAACAACCACAGGCAATCCTGTGGTTGTTCGCATACTACCTTCAAGGGTTATCTTATTTCCGTGGAATCATCGAAATTTAACTTAGCTTTACTGATTACACTGTTGTTTTGTTGTTCCAATGCGATTCGATGATGCAAGTCAGCGTTGCTTAAGCTTTCAGCTAACTGTTTTTCGTATTCGCGAATATTTGCAGTTGTATGGGATTTAAGATCCTGACCTTGGCGTCCATAATAGTAACTATGATTCTCATATTCTTCCAAAACTGCTTTATTTTCTTGTAACTTGACTTCCGCTTCTTTGGCAAGTAGCTCATAGTATTTTGCTAAAGCGGCGTGATCGTTATCATCAATTCCATCCACTGCAAACGCTGAAGTTACTGTCAAGCTCAGTGCTAAGAAGAGAGCTACTAATAGTGTTGGTGTTTTCATGGCAATTTCCTCAAGTGATGAATGAATGGTGCCATAATAATTATGTCAACCTGCTAAGTATATTGGGGAAACCCTGGTTTTTTTATAAGGGAATCCATTAGTTGATGACGCTTAGCACTTGAAGTTGAATGGGAACCTTGTCTTGAATGTGTGATTATAGTGTCTGCAGGTTGTTAGATAATCGACGCAATGAAAAACCGGAGTAATCGATATGACAGATGCAATAATCCATAATTGAGCGATCAACTTTATTGCCGGTATCGTCGGATTTATTTCCTGCGCGATTTGTGCTCAGTATGATTTCGTGGTTTATTGCTTTTGCGGCCGGACCACATGAGTACAATTATTCCTGCCAAAATCATTGGAATGGACAACCATTGTCCCATGGTTATTCCTAAAGTCAGTATACCCATAAAGCCTTCTTCAGGTTCCCGGTAAAATTCCGCAATTGAACGTAAAATTCCGTAACTAATCATGAATATGCCGGTAATTGCACCGGTTGCCCGTGGTTTGGCTGAATACACCCAAAGAATGGTGAATAACACTATACCTTCGAGTACTGCCTGATAGAGTTGAGAAGGGTGACGAGGGAGTTCGTCGACATATGGAAAAACCATACCCCAAGGCACGTCGGTAGAGCGCCCCCATAATTCCGCATTAATAAAGTTGCCAATACGGCCCGCACCTAATCCAGGTGGAATGAGCGGGGAAATGAAATCAGTAACAGTAAGCCATGATATGCGGTATTTACGCGCGAGCAGAACCATTGCGATAAAAACACCAAGGAATCCGCCATGAAATGACATGCCACCTTCCCAGATTGCAAATATTTTCAGTGGATGCTCCAGATAATATCCAAATTGATAAAATAAGACATGGCCAAGGCGTCCACCTATTATTACGCCAAACATGCCATAAAACAGAGCATCATCAAGCATTTCATGGGTAAATCCCGATTGTGGATAGTGCTTGATACGATAGCGTCCGAGCAAAATGAACGCTATAAAACCGAGCAAGTACATCAATCCATACCAGTGAATGGAAAGTGGCCCTACGGATATGGCAACGGGATCAATTTGCGGATGGACGAGCATAGTTTATGGCCTTATTTACGGTAAAATGGTTGCCATTATACCAAGTGCGACAATGCACGCCGGGATATAAGCCGAATTTTTATTTCACTCAGGAGTCAGCATGCCAGACAATAAACGCAGTCAAGCCATTACCCAGGGAGCGCAGCGTACGCCAAACCGAGCTATGTTACGTGCGGTTGGGTTTAGTGATGGGGATTTTAACAAGCCAATTGTTGGCGTAGCCAATGGCTATTCAACCATTACGCCATGCAATAAGGGATTGAATGATTTGTCATTAAAAGCGGAATCAGCATTGAGGCAAGCTGGTGCCATGCCCCAAATGTTCGGCACTATCACGGTCTCGGATGGCATTTCAATGGGTACGGAAGGTATGAAGTATTCTCTGGTTTCGCGCGAGGTCATTGCCGATTCGATTGAAACTTGTGTTCAGGCGGAAAGCATGGATGGTGTGATAGCGATTGGCGGCTGCGACAAAAATATGCCCGGTGCAATGATTGCGATTGCGCGTATGAATGTACCTGCAATTTTTGTCTACGGTGGTACGATCAAACCCGGACACTACAAGGGTCAGGATTTGACCATAGTGAGTGCATTTGAAGCAGTGGGGCAGTACAGCGCTCATAAAATCGACAGTGAAGAATTGTTGCAAGTTGAGCGCCATGCATGCCCAGGTGCCGGTTCCTGTGGTGGTATGTTTACCGCGAATACGATGTCATCGGCTTTTGAAGCGATGGGAATGAGTTTGCCCTATTCTTCAACGATGTCTGCCGAAGATGATGAAAAATTGCTGAGTGCGGGACAATCCGCCGAAGTGTTGGTGGATGCCATCAGAAAACAAATTTTGCCACGCGACATCATTACGCGTAAATCAATTGAGAACGCCATAGCCGTGATCATGGCGGTTGGCGGTTCGACCAATGCAGTACTGCATTTTCTGGCGATTGCACATGCAGCAGACGTCGAATTGACGATAGATGACTTTGAGCATATTCGCGGAAAAGTACCGGTATTGTGCGATCTGAAACCATCCGGACGCTATGTTACAGCCGATCTGCATCGTGCGGGCGGTATTCCGCAGGTGATGAAAATGTTGCTGAATCATGGTTTGTTGCACGGTGACTGTATCACCATCAGCGGATTAACTATCGCTGAGATTTTAAAAAATATTCCCGATTCACCGCGTCCCGGCCAAAGTGTGATTCGTTCATGGGATCAGCCGATGTATAAGCAGGGTCATTTGGCAATTTTAAAAGGTAATCTGTCTCCCGAAGGTAGTGTGGCAAAAATTTCCGGTATCAAAAATCCGAAAATTACCGGTCCTGCACGCGTTTTTGAATCGGAAGAATCCTGTATGGCCGCAATCTTAGAGCGCAAAATTCAAGCGGGTGATGTGGTGGTTATACGTTACGAAGGTCCGAAAGGGGGTCCGGGTATGCGCGAAATGCTTTCGCCAACTTCTGCGTTAATTGGCGAAGGTTTGGGGGATTCCGTCGGATTGATAACGGATGGCCGTTTTTCCGGAGGCACTTATGGCATGGTGGTAGGACATGTTGCGCCGGAAGCCTATGCGGGCGGAACAATTGCACTGGTGCAAGAGGGTGACTCGATTACTATTGATGCGGAACAGCGGTTATTGCAATTGAATGTGCCGGATGATGTCCTGTCTCAGCGCCGCGCAGCGTGGCAACCGCCGCAGCCGCGTTATAAGCGTGGCGTACTGGCCAAATACGCGAAATTGGTATCCAGTGCGAGTAGAGGCGCGATCACGGACTAATCTTAGCTTTTCTTATGGATTCTGAAATGGCCAATCATCTTAGCAGTGAAACCAGCCCATATTTGTTACAGCATTGCGGCAATCCGGTGGATTGGTATCCCTGGGGTGAGCAGGCGCTTAATTTGGCTCGTACGCAAAATAAACCGATTTTGCTGTCGATCGGTTATTCCGCTTGCCACTGGTGCCACGTTATGGCACATGAATCGTTCGAGAATGTTGAAGTGGCTGCCGTGATGAACAAGCATTTCATCAACATCAAAGTGGATCGGGAAGAACGTCCGGACATTGATCAGATTTATCAAACCGCGCATTACATTATGAATCATCGTAATGGCGGCTGGCCGCTGACGATGTTTTTGACACCGGAGCAGAAACCTTATTTCGGCGGAACATATTTTCCGCTGCAGCCGCGTTATGGTTTGCCTGGTTTTTTGGAATTGTTGCCTCGGGTTGCCGAGGCCTATTACACGCGCAGCGAAGATATTGAGAAACAAGGCAAGGTATTGTTGAAGTTAATGAATCAAACGCTGCCTGATAGTAAAAGCTCATCACACGAGCAATTCTCAGCAGCGTTATTAACACAAGCGATCAAGCATCTGGAAGAACAATTTGATCCGGTTTATGGTGGTTTTGGGGGGGCTCCAAAATTCCTTCATCCCGCCGAGTTGGCTTTTTGCTTGCACCAGTATTTTAAGACTCAAAACACTCAGGCCTTGCAGATGGTGGTTTTTACCTTGGAAAAGATGGCCAAAGGCGGTATCTACGATCATTTGGGCGGCGGATTCTATCGTTATAGTACCGACGCTTATTGGCGTATTCCGCATTTTGAAAAAATGCTGTATGACAATGGCCCATTGCTGCAACTGTTTACTATTTCATGGTTAGCTTCGGACAATCCGCTATTCAAACGAATTGTCGAGGATACCGCGCAATGGGTGATGCGTGAAATGCAGTCCGGTTCGCCGAATGAAGGTGGTTATTATTCAACACTGGATGCCGATTCAGAACACGAGGAAGGCAAATATTATGTGTGGGATCGCGATGAGGTTACGCAAATTTTAACTGCGGAGGAGTTTGCACTGATTGCGCCTTATTACGGATTATCTCAGGCACCTAATTTTGAACAGAAATTATGGAACCTGGAAATTACAACTGATCTTGCAGAAATTGCACAACGTCTTGGTATGACGTTGGATCATGCGCAGAAAACCTTATTGTCTGCACACACCAAGTTGCAAGCAATCCGTGCGTGTCGTGTTCGTCCGGGGCGCGATGAGAAAATTCTGGTCAGTTGGAATGGCTTGATGATCAAGGGAATGGCGCATGCCGGGCGTACATTCGGTCAAGCGGCATGGATCCAATCGGCGCAACGTTCAGCCGATTTTATTCGTACAGTGCTATGGAAAAATAACCGTTTGCTGGCAACATATAAAGATGGGAAAGCGCATTTAAATGCCTATCTTGACGATTACGTATTTTTGTTAGATGGGTTACTAGAGTTAATGCAAACTGAGTTTCGTGAAGTTGATCTGGAATTTGCTATTATGTTAGCGGAAGTTGTGTTGGATCAATTCGAAGATCGAGAAGATGGCGGTTTCTATTTTACCAGCCACGATCATGAGCAACTGATTCATCGTCCCAAACCTGTTTATGACAATGCTATAGCATCTGGAAATGGTATGGCGGCAATGGTATTGCAGCGCTTAGGTCTTATTTTGAGTGAACCTCGTTATCTTCAGGCGGCCGAACGGACGATCCGTTTGTTTTATCCCATGATGTCGACACAATTGAGCGGTTATTGCAGTTTACTGACTGCAATGGATGAAACGTTGTTTCCTCCGGTAATGATTATTCTACGAGGTCATTCCGATGAATTGAAAATATGGCAACATACAATACAACGACAATTTCCGCATATGCTTGTCTTGGCACTTTCGCAGGAACTATTTAATTTGCCGCCCAGTCTTAGCAAAGCCGTTTCTACAGTGGCTGCAGTTTGTTCTGTAAGTGCTTGGGTATGTACGGTGGCTGGTTGTATGCCGGAAATAACAAATTTGCAGGATTTGCTGCAGATATGTAAAGTTCAAGGTAGAATAAGTAACCTTTTATAATTTTAATAAGGAAAAAAATTTATGAGAAAAGTACTAATAGGAGCATTTGCAGCATCAGCCATTTTATTAGCCGGTGGTGCACAAGCAAGCGCAGAACTTGCGAAAAATAGTGGTTGCCTGAACTGCCACAATGTAGATACCAAATTAGTAGGGCCAGCCCTGAAAGATATCGCTGCTAAATATGCCGATCAGGCTGATGCTTCTGATTATCTGACTGACAAAATCATTAAAGGAAGTAATGGTGTTTGGGGTCAGGTGCCAATGCCACCAAAAGGCGGCAGTGCGACTTTAACGGATGCTGATGCTAAAGTATTGGCAGACTTTATTCTGACACTGAAGTAATTCGCAATCATTGCAGAAAAGCCGACGTCTAATAACGTCGGCTTTTTTATTGACGTAATGTTTTGGCAATGACGACTTATGGTTTACCGGAGAAAGAATGAAAACACGTATCACTTGGAAAGGAAATGTCAGTTTTTTAGCTGAATCCGGCAGCGGCCACTCGGTTCTGATGGATGGCGCGCCGGAAGCAGGCGGACAAAACCTCGGGCCGCGTCCGATGGAAATGATGTTGATAGGGCTAGGAGGCTGCACCAGTTTTGATGTCGTGCATATTCTTAAAAAAGGCCGTCAGGATATTCAAGATTGCGTGGTTGAAATCGAAGCCGAGCGTGCGCCGGTGGATCCGAAAGTTTTTACCCATATTCATCTGCACTTCATCATCACCGGAAATAACTTGAGTGCACAGCAAGTTGAACGTGCAATAAATCTTTCGTCAGAAAAATATTGCTCCGCATCAATCATGCTTAAAAATACCGTTAAGATCACTCACGATTTTGAAATCGTTAACTTATAGATTTAAGAAAAATTCCAGAATATTTATTACATCAAGTAAATTTGTTGACGGCAAAAGAAAAAATGAAAGATAAGTGCAAGTAGTAAATGTAATAAAATGTGTGTGCAACAATTGGATCAGCTTGCTGCCTATAAAACGCTGAACCTATCAGTGATTTTTCAGTACCATGCCGTATGGTCATATTTCCTGCGCATCTGTTTATCAATTTCAGTATTGCTGTAGTGCATGTTCTGTTAGCTTTAAACGCTACATCCGGTATCTTTTAGCCTTGGCCGGTTGATTGTGCGTCATATGGCATTTTTATTTAGCAAGTTAAGTGATCAAAAGATAACGGTAGACAACACAACTCAGAAAATTGGGCTTATTGGAGAATTCTGCATAATCAGTTTTTTGGTTAATTTATGATTTCTAAGTTATTGATCTTGTAAATATCACAAAAATTGAATAATGCTAAAAAACAGAGCGATGCAGGAAAATTTATTATGAAAGTCAGCTACCGGTAATCGAGCCGGTCTTCCAGGAACGTTATATTTTTATCATGATGTCAGTTAGTTTGCTGCATAAATCCACTCATTCAACAGCAATCGCGCTACGTCAATGATATCTGCCGCGGCCATACCTACCATCCCACGATACTGTTGTACCCACCGGTCCGCCGCTGCGCCATGCAGATAAACCGCCAGTAATAACGCTTGATCCGGCTTCAGGCCTTGCGCGATCAATGCCCCGATAATGCCGGCTAGTACATCGCCGGTTCCGGCGGTGCTGAGTGCGGGGTTGCCGCTGGTGTTGAGATAGCGTTTACCATCCGGAAAGCAGCAGATGCTGCCTGCGCCTTTTAATATTACATAGCTGTTGAATTGCTGCGCGAGTTGCAAGGCGGCATTCATGCGATTGTGTTGCACGGCGGCGGTATCGGTTTTTAGCAGGCGAGCGGCTTCGGCGGGGTGAGGCGTCAGAATGGCTGGGGTCTTCCGTTGACTTAGTTTCTTGGCCAGATACGAGTGTTGCGCGATCAAATTGAGCGCGTCGGCATCAAGTACTAAGGGGTATTCGCTAATCAGCGCGACTTCCAGCCACGACAATGCGACTGCGGATTGCCCTAAACCGGGGCCTATTACGAGGCAATTCAAGGGCTTTAACGTGAATATCTCGGATGGCGCGCGTAACATTAATTCCGGTTGTGAAAAATCAACTGCGGGTGCATTGTCTGCCAATAAACCCAAATATACGCGTCCAGCCCCCAAATGTAAGGCCGATCGGCCGGCCAGCAATGCTGCTCCAACCATGCCGGTAGAGCCGCCCAGTATTGCAACGTTCCCAAAAGAACCTTTGTGGCTGTTAGCGAAGCGGGGAGGCGGAAGCAATGCATAGGCCAGCGTTTCGTTTATTAGCCAGGCTCGTGGTTCAGGCGGTGCGGGTAAGCGGATATCAAGGCCGCATAGTACGACTGTGCCGCAGCATTCGGGTCCGTAGTTGGTAAATAGACCGGCTTTATAGCCAATGAAAGTTATGGTTGCCGTCGCGTGAATAGCAATGCCATATATGCAACCGTCGTCACTGCCCAATCCGGAGGGAATATCGAGTGCTGCAATCGGCACATGCATCTGATTGACGGTTTCGATCCATTCGCGGTATTTGCCTGCAATGGGACGATTTTGCGATTGATCCAAGCCGATGCCAAATAGGCCGTCAACGATCATATCCCAGTTTTTATCGCCATTGGGTATATCAACAGAAATTTCGCCGCCGATATGAAGCCAGGATTGTATGGCGTGTTTCGCATCTTGTGGCGCGTGCTGAGAATCTCCGCTGAACACTACTGTTACGGCATTGCCCCATTCCTTCAGATAGCGCGCCGCGACGAAGGCATCGCCTCCGTTATTGCCAGGCCCGGCAAGCACTAAAATGCAGCGATTAGACTTTCTAAGTAACTGGTCACGGATAATCTGGGCTGCTGCCAATCCTGCTTTTTCCATTAAACGTGGAGGCTTGGGTAGCATGGTGGCCGCTTGGTGTTCAATTTCACGTATCTCCGAAGTCAGATAAACGGGATTGGAAGTCATGATAATACTCACATTGGTGGGATGATCGGTGATAAGTACATCTTCTCGTGTAAAATTGCAATCTTTACTAATCGCTTTATTTCTTCTGATGCTTCAATTTTGTGGTGGACGTGCGCTTTCTCCGTTTCGTCTGGAAAAATTAATCAAACAAATTAAAATGTTGGGTTTGCCGGTGTCGCACCTTACGGCGGACTATTGGCATTTCTGCGCGGTTACGCAGGACTTGCAGGCCCCAGGTATGATAGCGTTGCGCAAGCTCCTCAATCACGATGAAACACTGGAAAATATACATCATCCAGGTGAGCTTTTTTTAGTGTTGCCGCGGCCTGGCACGATTTCTCCATGGTCGACAAAAGCTACCGATATTGCGCATCACTGTGGATTATTGGCTGTGGAGCGCATCGAGCGCGGAATTGCATATCACATTCAATCTAATAATAAACTGTCAAGTGCAGACAAAACACGGATCAAATCGTTGCTGCATGACCGCATGACCGAAGCGGTTTTTGCAACATTCGAGGATGCCAGGCAATTGTTTCTGCATTTCAAGCCCAAACCGCTCAATACCATCGATGTGATGGAAGGGGGCGTTGAAGCGTTGCAGCAAGCGAATGAAGCGATGGGATTAGCGCTATCGGTGGATGAAATCAGCTATCTGGTTTTTCATTTTCAGCAAATGGCTCGCAATCCAACCGATGTTGAATTGATGATGTTCGCGCAAGCCAATTCCGAGCATTGCCGTCATAAAATCTTCAATGCGGATTGGATAGTGGATGGCAAGCCGCAGGATAAGTCGCTGTTTGCGATGATCCGCAATACGCATCAAATGCACCCGCAAGGCACGCTGGTGGCGTATGCCGACAATGCCAGTATCATAGAAGGTACGGATATCGACAGGTTTTACGCAAGTGACGGACAGATTTATGGTTACGAGCGAGAAAAAACACATATCTTGATGAAAGTGGAAACGCATAATCATCCAACGGCTATTTCGCCATTCCCTGGTGCGGCAACCGGTGTTGGCGGCGAAATCCGTGATGAAGGCGCAACCGGACGTGGCGCGAAACCGAAAGCCGGATTATGTGGTTTCTCGGTATCCAATCTGAACATTCCACTTTTTGTGCAACCGTGGGAATACGATCGGGCCGATGGTCAATCGAACTATGGCAAGCCAGGGCGTATTGCGTCCGCATTACAAATCATGCTGGAAGGCCCGATAGGCGGCGCGGCATTCAATAATGAATTCGGGCGCCCGAATCTGGCAGGGTATTTTCGTACATTTGAAGAGTGTGTGGCTGGAGAAATGCGCGGTTATCACAAGCCGATTATGCTGGCTGGCGGTATCGGGCAAATTTCAGATGTCCATGTTCGTAAGCAAAAAATTCCTGCAGGTGCGCTGCTGATTCAATTGGGCGGACCGGGGATGTTGATTGGACTGGGAGGTGGCGCCGCGTCCAGTATGGATACCGGCAGCAATCTCGAAGCACTGGATTATGATTCGGTGCAGCGTGGTAATCCGGAAATGCAGCGGCGCGCGCAGGAAGTTATCGATCGATGCTGGCAGTTACAAAGAAGCGGAGTTGAGAACCCGATTTTATCCATTCACGATGTGGGTGCGGGCGGCTTGTCCAATGCGCTTCCAGAGTTGGTGTATGACTCCGGATGTGGCGGACATTTCAATTTGCGCGATGTTCCGTCGGAAGAAACCAGCATGTCGCCGATGCAAATTTGGAGTAATGAAGCACAGGAACGTTACGTGTTGGCGATTAAACCGGAATCTCTTTCGCTGTTTCAACGTATTTGCGAGCGCGAGCGTTGTCCATTCGCCGTGGTCGGTGAAGCCACCGGCGATGAGCAATTGCTGGTGATTGATCAGCAATCAGCAATACCGCCTGTGGATATGCCGTTGCCGGTACTGCTCGGCAAACCGCCGAAAATGACGCGCGATGTAACCCGTATCGGCCGAATATTGCCAGCACTCGATTGGTCCGGAGTGAACTTGACAGAAGCTGCTTATCGGGTATTACAGTTACCCGCAGTGGCTGACAAGACTTTTTTGATAACAATTGGTGATCGTAGCGTTGGCGGTTTGTCGGTGCGCGATCAAATGGTTGGGCCTTGGCAAATCCCGGTTGCCGATACCGCGGTGACGAGCATGGGATATCGAACGTATTCAGGTGAGGCATTCGCCATTGGCGAACGTACGCCGTTAGCGCTCATTGATCCGAAAGCCGCTGCCCGCATGGCAGTGGGGGAGGCTATTACCAATATTGCTGCGGCAGCGATCGAGCGGATTGAAGCGATTAAATTGTCGGCAAATTGGATGGCAGCAGCCGGACATACGGGTGAAGATGCCGGATTATACGATGCGGTGCATACCGTTGGCATGGAATTATGCCCGCAATTGGGTATCAGCATTCCGGTCGGTAAAGATTCGATGTCGATGAAAACTGCTTGGGAGCAGTCGGGAATATGCAAGCAAGTTACCGCGCCGTTATCGCTGATCATCTCGGCTTTTGCCGCGGTGACGGATGTGCGCAATTCGTTAACGCCGCAGCTTCGTACCGATTGCGGCGATACCGAGTTGGTTTTGATCGATTTGGGATTGGGGCAGAATCGCTTGGGTGGATCGGCGTTGGCGCAAGTGTACAAGCAAGTCGGCAATCATGCGCCGAACATCGATGGTGAGACGGGAGCGCAGAAACTCAAAGCATTTTTTACTGCAATTCAGCATCTTAATCAGGAAAATAAACTGTTGGCTTACCATGATCGTTCTGATGGCGGCTTATTTGTGACGATATGCGAAATGGCATTTGCCGGACATACCGGCATCACTGTGAATTTAGATCAATTGTGTTTTGATACGCAGGGTAGTGATATTGACGGTGCGGAATTGCGGCCTGAACAACTGAGCGGCCGTTTTCTGGAACGTTTGCTCGCAGTCTTGTTCAATGAGGAATTAGGCGCAGTGGTGCAAATCAAGACCCAACATCGTCAGGCGACGATGCAAATTTTAGCGCAAGCAGGTTTGCGCGATCACAGTTTTATCATCGGAAAGCCTAACGCAACCGATGACATTCGTTTAATGCGCAATAACAAGACTGTGTTGGCGGAAAAACGCGTGGCTTTGCAGCGTGCCTGGTCAGAAACCACCTTTCACATGCAATCTTTGCGCGACAATCCGGAATGTGCGCAGCAGGAATTTGATCGCATTCTGGATGCTGCAGATCCCGGTTTGCAGGTTGAGTTGAGTTATGATGCGCATGACGATATCGCTAGGCCTTTCATTCAAACCGGTGCACATCCCCGCATGGCCATATTGCGCGAACAGGGTGTGAATGGCCATATGGAAATGGCGGCAGCTTTCGATCATGCCGGGTTTTTCACTGTTGATGTGCATATGAGCGATATTATCGCAGGACGTGTTTCCTTAAAGGATTTTAAAGGTTTTGCCGCTTGCGGCGGATTTTCTTATGGGGATGTGTTGGGTGCGGGTGAAGGTTGGGCCAAGTCGATTTTGTTTAATCCACGCGCACGGGATGAATTTGCAGCATTCTTTCAGCGTGGCGATACCTTCGCACTGGGCGTATGCAATGGCTGCCAGATGATGAGTAATTTGCATGAGATCATACCAGGCGCAGAGCGGTGGCCACGCTTTAGACGCAATGTTTCGGAGCAGTTTGAAGCGCGATTGGTCATGGTGGAGGTACAACAGAGTCCATCACTGTTTTTTGATGGCATGGCGGGCAGCCGTATGCCGATAACGGTTGCACATGGTGAAGGCAGGGTTGAATTTTCTTCCGTTCAACCTGACAATGCGGCTGCGCTGGTTACGTTGCGATACGTCGATAACTACGGGCAAGTGACTGAGAAATATCCCTATAATCCGAATGGATCGTTGTCGGGTATAACCGGACTGACCACTCCGGATGGGCGTTTTAATGTGTTAATGCCGCACCCGGAGCGTTTGTTCCGCATGACACAGCATTCCTGGCATCCCCTGAAATCAAGAGCCGATGCAATGGAAGACGGCCCCTGGGTACGCCTGTTCCGGAATGCGCGCAAATGGGTGGGGTAATTTGTCGACTAATTGATTTCTAAGGGTATGATTGAAATGACAAACTATAGTAAAAGCCGAACGAACAGGATTGCCAGTGTAGTGTTACTGTTGTTGAGCATGAGTTATTGCTACGGTGCATGGGCAAGTATCATACCCGCGAAAAAACCGGAGCCTAAGCATTGCGTGGCATTAGGAAGCTGGGTGATCCCCGGCGTTGGTGAAACGGCACAACAAGAAGTGATAGCGCAGGCCAGTAAAGCATCAGTCGTATTGTTGGGTGAAACGCATGTCAATGCGGATCATCATCGCTGGCAATTGCAGACGCTGGCAGCATTACATGCCATACGCCCCAAGATGGTGATCGGTTTTGAAATGTTTCCTCGCCGGGTACAGGCAGTACTGGATAAATGGGTTGCGGGAGAATTGTCTGAAAGCGAATTTCTACGCGCTTCCGAATGGAATTCTGTTTGGAATACCGATGCCAATCTGTATTTGCCGCTATTCCATTTTGCACGTATGAATCGCATACCAATGCGGGCGCTAAATATCGAAACGAGTTTGCGTCGGCAAGTGGCAGAAAAAGGGTTTTATGGTATCCCTGTGGAAGAGCGGGAAGGGTTAACTTATCCTGCAGAACCGAGCCAGGCGTACATCGAATATCTATTACCGATTTACAAGCAGCATGACCGGAAAGACAAGAAAGCGGGTGAAATTGCATACGATGATCCGGATTTCAGACGATTTATAGCGGGGCAGCAATTATGGGATCGTGCCATGGCGCAAATCCTGCAACAAGCTGCGGCTGAATCCGTGGCAGATAAACCGCTGATTGTTGGCATCATGGGTACCGGCCATGTATTGCATGGTTTTGGCGTAACGCATCAGTTGCATGATCTGGGAATTAAGAAAGTCGCCGCATTGCTGCCGTGGGATAGCGACAAATCGTGCAAGCAACTTGTAGCAGGCGTGGCTGACGCAGTGTTTGGTGTATTGCCTCATGTATCCGGGGCAAGCCGGCCACAGTTCCAACGGCTGGGCATACGCTATGAAATGGGCAGGGGCGGGGCTGTGATACTGCAAGTGGAAAAAAACAGCATAGCGGAACAAGCCCAATTGAAGGATTCGGATGTGATTGTCGAAATGGCGGGCGTGCCGATCAAGACAATGGAGGATGTAATCACGATCGTGAAGCGTCAAGCACCCGGTACCTGGTTGCCTATCAAAATCAAGAGAGAAGCTGCGGAAATGGAGATTATCGCTAAGTTTCCTGCAATAAAAACTTAAATATTGGATGTAAACCGGTAACCATGTTTATTCTTATAAGGCATTGTTTATTTTTTGCATTGCTGTGCCTGGTTAGCGGGCCAGCATTTTCGGTCCCGATGCAAGTCCGGTTCAACGATGTCGAATACGATATGGTCGTGATCATTGATCCGATCAACCGGACGCTGGCAGGCAAAAGCACCATCACTGTCAAGCAACCGAGGGAATTGCAATTGATGCTTGGCGCTGCTTTTGAGGTGACGCAAGCAATATCCAATGACGGATCAATGGGAATTGGCCGTGAGGCATCGGACCAGCCGCATGTTTGGAATATACCCGTTCCTTTCAGGCAACAAGTAGAATTTGTGATTCATTGGCAAGGACCGTTGGCACCGTTGGATACTTCGTTGGACCATCAACAAACATTAGGCAGACCGATTGCGGTAAGCGGGGAGGGCGGAACCTTTTTGCCAGATGGATCGAATTGGTATCCGCGCGTGGTTGGCCATCTGGTGCGCTATAAAATCAATATCGAATTGCCAGCAGGCCAGAAGGGCCTGGTGGCGGGGAGATTGGTTGCAGAACAGGAATCACAACAAGGCTATCAGGCATCGTTTGAGTTTCTTAATCCTGCTGAAGGTATCGATTTGATGGCGGGACCTTACGTGGTTGAAACGCAAATACATGAAGGTGCGAAGAATCGGCCAATCCAGTTACGCACGTATTTTCACCCGCAAATTAGTGATCTGTCGCGTGATTATTTGGCTTCCGTGAAGCGCTACTTGGATAAATATGAATCCTGGATTGGCGAGTATCCCTATACTGAATTTAGCATTGTATCGAGTCCGACACCCACAGGATTTGGTATGCCAACGCTGACATACCTGGGGATCGATGTACTCAAATTGCCATTTATTCGTGATACTTCGCTTGGTCATGAAATATTGCATAACTGGTGGGGGAACGGCGTCTATCCGGATTATCAGCATGGTAACTGGTCGGAAGGGCTGACTACTTTCATGGCCGATTATGCCTATAAAGAACAAGAGAGCGATGAGGCAGCGCGCGAGATGCGTCTGGGGTGGTTGCGCGATTTTGCCGCATTGCAATCTGGGCAGGATAGACCATTGACAAAATTTACATCGCGAACGCATGGGGCGTCAAAAATTGTTGGTTACAACAAAGCAGCTATGTTTTTCTTCATGCTGCGGGATCAGTTGGGAGAAGCGGTTTTTCAACGTGCGGTGCAAGGATTATGGAGTACCCGGCGGTTTAAAATTACTTCTTGGCAAGATATACAAAAAGTGTTTGAAATCATTTCCGGGCAGCATTTGGATACATTCTTTACGCAATGGTTGAATCGCAGCGGTGCACCTTATATAGTCATCAACGAAGCGAAAAGCACAGTGACTGAATCAGGTTATCAATTAACTATTACGCTTAAGCAGAGTGAGCCTGTTTATGAGTTGCCTGTGCCAATTGCGATTGAAAGCGGACAAGGTACGCAAATTCACCGGCTTGATTTGCAAAAGGCGCAACAGAGCTTTACGCTGACATTACCTGAAAGACCTTTGTCCGTTTCGTTGGACCCTGATTTACATCTGTTCCGGCAATTGGAATCGGGTGAGGTGCCGCCTATTTTACGAGAAGTGATGGTTAATTCCGCGACGCAAACGGTTATATTGCCGCAACAAGTAGAAGTGCGAAAACTAGCTGAAATGCTTGCTAGTAGATTGCAGGATCGAGCACTGCAAATGATTCCATTGGCTCAACAGCTATCCACTACGGCTCCGTTACTGGTCATCGGCCTCCAATCCGATGTCGACACATGGCTTGCAAATCAGCAATTGCCGGCCCGGCCTCATGAATTCAAGGGTAAAGGTAGCGCGCAAGCTTGGATCATAAGCCGTCCACAGGGTGGTTCGCTAGCGATCGTATCGGCTCAGGATGCGGCTGCGATGGAAGCCTTGCTGCGTCCATTGCCGCATTACGGCAAGCAAAGCTATATCGTTTTTGAAGGCCGCCAGGTTGTTGAAAAAGGAATTTGGCCGATACAAATGCTGAAGGTTTCCGTTAAGTGATTGTTGTGTGGAGTGTGATTGCTTGATATTTTGTTGTATTGTTTAGGTGGATGGTAAAGTGCCATTAACGGTTTTTTCATTTACTGGATTACACTGAATAAAGTTTCCGCTATGAAAAAAAGAATATTGATTATGTTTTTGATGATGTTGATGATTGCGATCTCGCTTCAAGGATGCGGGATAGCGCGGGAACATAGAATCCGTCAGGAAGTATTGGCTGACGCCAGCATGCCGGAAGAAATCCGTAGAGCAATCGATCAAAAGGAATTGATTGCTGGTATGACACGAGAGCAGGTAATCGCGTCTTGGGGACTTCCTTGCAAATGGTGTTTTGGGACACGTAAAAGTCCGGGTGGAGATACGTGGGAATATAATCTGTTTGGTTCAGATCTCTGGGTAACCGGATCCGATTTCATTGGTAGTGCCACGGCGATTTATTTGTACTTTGACAGGCATGGATTGCTTAAACACTGGTCCAACAAATAAGGGTTCAACCGATATTTAACTAGATTTACGTAATAGTTTCTTACTATCGTCTGATATAACGCTAATTGCTTTATTTCTTAATCGTGCTTTGGTGAAGAATTTATAAAAGGTTGGTTCATTGGCTTTTGCCAGTAATTTGAAAATTTCTTGTTGAGTCATACTGCGTTTTAATTGCAACAGTAAAGCGGTGAGCCCGGAAACATGCGCTGTAGCCAGAGAATTGCCTGATACGAAGTCATATGCCCCATCAGGTAACGTAGTTAATATGGCTTCACCCGGTGCAGATAGGACAAGGACGGGATCCTCATGACCGGGCTGCACAAATTTTTCACTGATGCTGCGAACGCCGATAACCCCGGGTTGCTGAGCAGGGAAGCCGGATTTCTCGTCATGACTGTCAGCTTGCGAAGCCACGATGATAATTCCCTGTTGAATGGCCTTTTCGATTAATCTGGCTAAAAGGGGGTCGTAAGGTCCGGTTAAACTTAAATTAAGAATGTCGACTTTCTTTTCAATTGCTGTATTAATGGCTAAAGCTAGTGTAAAGCTATTACAAACTGCTTCCAGACTATTTGCTTTTACACTCCAGCATGCTTTCAGTGAAACGACACGGCTATCCGGTGCAATGCCTACGATACCGTGCCCGTTATTTGGTTTTGCCGCAATCACACCGGCTATGGCAGTTCCATGGATATCAACGGAATCAGCTGGTTTCTGCATGACAAAATCTTTGCTTTGATAGATTTGTCCTTTTAAATCAGGATGATTGATGTCTACTCCGGTATCGACAATCGCAATGCTGATATTTTTGCCTGTAGATTGGCTGTGTATTTCGGCTAAGTTGATTGAATGTATATTAGTCTGTAGACGATAGTAAGGATCGTTATATGTATCGGCCATCACTTTGAAGGTATTCATCGCCTGGACATTTCCGATTCTCTCGTCTTGTGACAGTGCAGTAATGATGTCAGTCAACGATTCTTCTTCATCTACTAAATAAACAACACAATGTTCACCAATTTCTTTAATGGGCCATTGGGAAAGAATTTTTAGGTTGTAATCCGTTTCTATACTGGACGCAATTCTTTTACTCCAAGTAGAACTGCCGTAATCGCCCCGACGGCGATATATCTGATTAGTCATTCCAATTGGAACTTGGTTTATGTGATTGTCAGTGTAGGTTACTAAAATAATACGTTCTGCGTGCCCGCTATCAAACACCTTGGGATCAACCGATAACTTTTCTTCCGCTTTGACAGGAAAGGCAGCAAACGTTATCAAGAGCAAAAAGAGGTAAGAGAAATGTGCTCTCATTGAAAAGTGAAGTATTCGGTAATTAAATATCATTTTAATCAGCAGTGGATAGTCCGTGAGCCAGTTCTGCAAAAACTACTATCTTGTTGTTACGCAAATTTGAGATAGCAGTCTTGACTTCCTGTAAACCGGTTTGTTCATTACCAATCTGAACTTCATAAACGCCATTTTGTAAAGGGCCTTTAATAATTTGACCCGATACGCTATGTAAAGCTGCAGATATTTGCTTTGGATTAGCGTGCTCGGAAAAAACGATACGAAGCATATTGTTTTTTTGTTCACCGTGAACAGGATTGGCAAGCGTTCTATATTCCCCTGTCAAATTAACTTGTTCGATCGTGGAGTTAGATAAAAAAGGCAACGCTAATAATACTAAGCTTGCAGCCAGCGCAGAAAATTGTATAGCACTCCAAAATTGCGGGGCAAAAAGTTTGCCTACATTTTTTGACTGAGCAGATTTGTCTTCCTGCGAATTGGAAAGAAACGGATGTTGATTCTCTATCCGTTTCTTCAATTGAGCGAAAGAAACTTGCGATACTTGTTGCAGTAGATCGGCTTGCTGCATTTTTGCAAGCAGCAATTGCTGTTGATTGAGCTCGAGTCTGCAGGCGATACAATGCCTAAGATGCGCTTTCACGATATCCTGCTCGTTAGGATCTAAAGAGTGATTGACATACCAAGGTAAAAGCTTCCAAATTTTTTGATGTTCGCTTTCGTTGCTTGTATTGATATTTGTGGATAACATCTAATTAACCTTTGCCATTATGTTCATGTAAAAATTGCGCCAAAATTTTCCGTGCGTGAAACATTCTAGTTTTAACAGTATTCTCGGGACATTGCATGATTTCCGAGATTTCATTGTAATGCAGGCCTTGGAAGTATGTCATTTCTACAACAGCTCGCTGTTCAGTTGAAAGTTTGTTAAATGCTACGTGCAACCAATTGCTGACTTCCAATTCCGATACCCAGTTGGTGTTGCTGCTTGGAAAATAATCCAGGTTGTCGTCAAATTCATCCGAACGGTCTTCTCTTGTCGAATTTTGTTCGAAACTTTTAATTGATTTCAAATATGCAATACCTAAAATCCATGTCGACGGGCGGCATACTTGGTTATAAGTAGAGGCTTTTTCCCAAACAACAAACATCACGTCATTTATAATTTCTTCAATGCAGTCATGATGCCTAACTATATGAAATATAAATTGATAGAGACGATTATAATAGAGTTGATAAAGTTCTTCAAAAGCTTTGCCATCGCCTTCCGCCGTGTTAGCGATTAAACTTCGCTCTTTCTCGTGTTGTTGTTGAGAGCTAAAAAGATTTCGCATTTTCAGCCCTGCCGATTCATGATTTTGTTTCATAAAAAGCTAATGTATCCATTTTTTCGTGTCTGCCTGTTTATTCCTGATAGGGAGAAAAAGGTTCATAGTTTGGATAAAACTAAAGCATTAAAATCCGACCGTAATGGAAAATAGCACGCGATTGTCGACAATATGGGGATGAAATCCCCAGGGCTGATAGAGCTCTTCGTTTTTGTGTGCTGTCGCTGTATGAATGCCGTCATAGTAACGTACGTCGACACCGATATGACGGGAAAGGTGAACGGTTAATCCCGAAGTCCAATAAAGATAGTTATATTGTAAAACTTGCTTTTGATTGTTATAACCCAACGTGCTTGAAAATTCGATAGATTGAGTAATCGGGTAACGGCCAGTGACTTCGAATCCGTATGCCATATGTTTTTGCTGGTAGCTATCCTCAGATACAAAGGCAATGGCTGTAATCAAATCCCGAAAATGGCTGTAGAAATAGAACTCATTGTAATCAGCATGTTGACCAAAAATTTTGCCATTATAAATATAGCGGGTTGCTTCGATATTAAATCGCCAATCTTCGGACAGCTTGTAGGCATAACCTAAATATGGTCTGAATTCCAAGGTTGAGCGATTTTCGAATCCATGATCACCGAAGTTAACCGTTGATCCAAATGAACCAAAGTAAATGCCCGATTTAAATTCATAATCGATATTGGCTTGTGCTGCGGGCTTTTCATCACTTCTCGAGTAGCCTCGCCAGAAGTAATCCGTTGTGCCTGTCAAACTGCCGCGCAGCTCCGCATGACTAAGAAGCGGAAATGTAAAAATTAGTACGGCACACCAAAAAAATTTCATGCTCCAGCAAGCACCGCATGGATTTGTTTCCCGCCAATACAAGTAATGAATAATCATTAATAAATTTTTACAGTAATGAGTAAAAATAGAGAGGTCATTGATAATTAATAGGATTTATTTTTCTTGCTATATATATAATGTAGCTGTTCTAAAATTTTAATACCGGTATAAGAACAAAGTTTTTAATCAATTGCTAAAAAAATATAATAACTATCAGTAGGACACTTTAACTGTTGAACCTTTTGTCATTCTGACAGAATTTACTTGCAGCTATTTTGAAAATAGAAACACTAAAATTGCTTATAAAGGGGATATAGAAATGAAGAAGTTATATGTCAAACTGCAGGTAAATGTTTATCTTGTTTCATCAGTTGTTAGGTTAGAATCAGAAAGTGGATTAGGCGGAACGGGCTGAGTGTAGTTGATAAAAATAACCATTGTCAACGTTGTGGGATTAATCGGTGAGGTTAAAATAATTTTATAGAAGCAATTTGTGTATCCATATTACTCATTCTGATATGTGGCTTGGTGATTAAATCAATTGATTTTTGCGTCATAAAGTATATATTTTGATTATCGCTGAAATTTTCAGAGTGAATTGAAATCATGGAAACCTACGATGCTTTAATTGCAACACTTGCTTTAATGATGGGAGTCTCCTGGGCCAGTGGCATCAATCTCTATGCTGCATTGTTTGTGTTGGGGTGGGGCGGAGCGGCAGGTCACATCGTTTTACCCGATGAGCTGACAGTATTGCAAGATCCATTGGTAATTGGCGCGGCTGCTATCATGTATTTGATAGAATTCTTTGTCGATAAGATACCGGGTATGGATTCATTATGGGATTCCATACATACCTTTATTCGCATCCCGGCAGGAGCGATGCTGGCAGCGGGGGCGGTAGGCGATGTGACGCCAGCATTGGAGATTGCCGCCGGCGTTTTGGGTGGCGGTATCGCAGCGGCGAGTCATGCCACAAAAGCCGGAACGCGGTTGCTGATTAATACATCTCCTGAGCCCGTCACAAATTGGTCAGCATCTCTCAGTGGAGATCTGCTAGTGCTTTCCGGGCTATGGGCGGCGTTAAAATATCCTGAAATTTTTCTGGTGTTATTTATCGTTTTTATCGGGATTGCAATCTGGGTACTTCCAAAATTATGGCTTTTAATCAAAGGAATGATAGCGCGAATAGGCAGATTCTTCGGCATTGCGCAAACTTATCCCAGTTCGATTCAGAATGCTCCGGTTGCTGATATCGCGGGTTTGAACGAAAATCCTCAAATAACGGCTCTCGAAAGATTGCAGCAACTGCGTGATAAGGGAGTACTGACAGAACATGAGTTCGAACAGCAAAAAAACCAAATTTTGAAGAACAATCAGTCGCAATAAATTCAGGTTTTACTGGATAACGTATCGAGTTTCTTCAAGATTGCGGTTTGTAATTTATCATTTACCCACGCTTCTCTGGGCATCGCCCAAAGTGTTGGTTGGGCAAAAGAATAGCACTGCAATGCGTTTTCTTCCGGCATGATAATGATTTCAGTATCCACTGTTTGGAAATCCTTTGCATGGAATTGATGATTTTCGGAAAAAGATTGAAATTGCGCATTTAACCCTGATTTTTGTATCAAATCAAAGAACCAGTATGTGTTTTCTTCGCTCGCCATTGCATGAATACGGTCATTAATAAAATCTTTAAGTGGACGGCGGATTTCCGGATTAAGCACGTTATAGGCAACTTCATTCGCTAACATCATATTGTAGGTCCTTGTCCACTTACTCACATCGATCTGATGATTTTGCTTCCCGCTCGTGACAATAAGCTCAATTTTATTCAAATGTCGCAAAGGAGTTCTAAGCGGACCGGCAGGCACTAACAAGCCATTGCCCAGATTGTGTTCATTAAAATCGACAATTGCTATCTCAACGTCGCGTTCGAGGCGATAATATTGCATGCCATCATTACATAGGATGATATTGCAGGCCGGATGCGCATCCAACAGCGCTTGGGCAACCGCAATCCGATCACTGCCAACCCAAACAGGACACGTTTGTTGATAATGATGGGCGAGCAAGAATATTTTTCCGCCGACCATATTGGGGCTGGTGCTCGGAGTTACCTCAGCAGGTGATCCTGGGTTATCAAAATTGCCACGAGTAATGATTCCCGGGTGATAGCCATTTCTGAGCAGGCAATTGATAAGCCAAAACATAAAAGGTGTTTTGCCGTCATCATCGATGCTGATACTGTCTATCACAATGACAGGAACTGTCAGTTTGACCGATGGGAAAATTTCTAACCAGTAGCATAGTTTTTTGATTGTTAAATAACAACCATAGATTACACTCAACGGCCACAGTAAAACATGAAGGGGCGTAATGCGGTGCCAGTAGAGCTCAGATAGTTTCATATTTCACAGCTATTCAAGATATAGTTACAAGACTTTACACATTTTTTGGATCAAAGTCGCTTTTTCTCGCGTGAAAGTTGCCTATTTAAAATTTGATTTATGTATCATCCGGTTGAATATTTTATATATTTCCATTAAAAGCAACTGGAATTGATGCCATCATTTAAATGCGAATTCGATTGTAATGGCAGTAAAAATGAAAAAATTATGAAAATATCTGTTAAACGGCTACTTGTACCTACCCCGTCTGGCGATGGCCAACAAAAAAATCCTCGTTATATCGCCTATACCGACTGGGGAAGCTCAGATAACTCGCATGTCGTTATTTGTGTTCATGGAATGACGCGAAATTGCCGCGATTTTGACTATTTGGCACGTGCATTACAACACAGTTGCCGAGTGATTGCAGTGGATATTGTAGGGCGAGGCCAAAGTGATTGGCTGGAGCATGAACGGGATTATGACTACTACCCTTTATATCTTTCAGATGCCATAACATTAATCGCGCATATTCAATCGCAATATCAAACGGTAGTTACGTTCGATTGGGTGGGTATTTCCCTGGGTGGCCTAATTGGAATGATTCTAGCGATTCAACCTGATCTTCCGGTGCCGGTTAACAAGTTGGTTATGAGCGATATTGGGCCCTTAATTCCTGAAGCTGCGCTTAGGCGTATTGCCGACTATGTAGGCAGAGATCCTCGTTTCAATAACTTTACTGAATTTAAGCAGTACATGAAAGCAATTTCGGCTTCCTTTGGGCCGCTGACCGAAGAGCAGTGGGATCATATGGCAATCCACAGTGCTCGCGATTATGAAGATGGTTCCTATGGATTCCGTTATGACCCAAGAATTGCGATAAGCTTCAAAATTCACGAAATCAGAGATATTTTGCTATGGGAGCAGTGGGATCAAGTAACAATTCCTACATTAGTATTGCGCGGCGCAGAATCAGATGTGCTATCGGCGGATACTGCAAAGCAGATGCAAGTTCGTGGAGCTAAAGCGCACGTTGTCGAATTGGCTGGTGTTGGTCATGCACCGATGTTAATGGAAGAAAAGCAGATAAAAATTGTCCAGGATTTTATTCTTGGCTAGGTGGTTTATCCGATCAGCCAAGCTTGCTAAGCGATGGATGTCTGTTTTGATTGTAAATTAATAGCGCAACGCCATCGAATTCGTAGCATGTAATGACAGGAGAAGTAAATGACTTAAACGTTCACTGTATCCCGAAATGAGCGATGATTCATTCAAGACGTATTGATTAATTCGTTATCTGATGTAAGTCGTTTTCTTGCCGGAATATATGTTTTTTACTTAATTGCAAGCTTTATTTAGGGCCTGCTTTTCTTGACAAAAGATACAACATCACTATAATCCACCCTTTGTTTCTAAAGCGTTATAAGTCGCGCAGAAACCTCATATTGCGGGAATAGCTCAGTGGTAGAGCACAACCTTGCCAAGGTTGGGGTCGCGAGTTCGAGCCTCGTTTCCCGCTCCATTTTCAATAGCAAAATGGTTCTTATGAAATATCGAGTGATTCCGGAACATTGTTTTTTAGAATAATTCCGTACATTCGTTGTCATACATAAGTTGTTTTAGCATATTTATGGCGGGGTGGCAGAGTGGTCATGCAGCGGCCTGCAAAGCCGTCTACGCCGGTTCGATTCCGACCCCCGCCTCCATATACCACCATCATCGATAGAGATTCAGAGTAATCTGCAAAACACATTAGTCAAGCTGATCTTATATCAATCGCATTCCCTGGTAATCCAGTTGTTTCACTAGCAGTCATTAAAAAGATGTATAAAGAATCGTGGTTCTTCGATCGCATAGAGAGTTATCACAGTATGATCCAGAGCGCTTTTGGCTGATCTGGTTTGTAAGACTGCAGCCTGTGAAAGTGCCTGAACCATTAAGATATAGGACATCCAAGAGACATATATTCATTCTCTTTTATTCGCTGGTTTTAGTGGATGATAGCGACGAATCGAATAAGTTAAGGAAGATTGAAATTAATTTTAACGGATTCTGCAATGCTATTGGAAAATCTGGACTGAATGTTCACGTGATCAGATAGAATATTACAATAACGATTTCTAACGAGCGCTAATTATGGTATTGCGTAAAATTCTAATTGCTAACCGTGGCGAAATTGCGGTTCGTATCATCCGCGCATGTGCCGAAATGGGCATTCGCTCCGTTGCTATTTATTCAGAAGCGGATCGTTTTGCTCTGCATATCAAAAAAGCGGATGAATCTTACTGTATTGGCAGCGATCCGATGGCTTGTTATTTAAACATCCACGCACTGGTTGACTTGGCGCTTGCAACCGGTTGTGATGCGATACATCCGGGTTATGGATTTCTGTCAGAAAATGCTCAATTTGCTCGGGCATGTAAGGAACGTGGCTTGATTTTCATAGGACCCGAACCGGAAGTGATCCATCGCATGGGTGATAAAACTGAGGCCCGCAATGCAATGATTGCCGCTGGAATTCCTGTAACACCCGGTTCGGATGGTAATCTGCACACACTCGATGAAGCGATAAGCGTTGCGGAGAAAATTGGCTATCCGATCATGCTTAAAGCAACTTCAGGTGGTGGCGGCCGGGGTATTCGCCGTTGCGACAGTGCTGAAGAGCTGCGTCGTAATTATGCTCGTGTAATTTCAGAGGCGACCAAAGCGTTTGGCAGCGCCAATGTGTTTCTAGAAAAATGTATAGTCAATCCGCGCCACATTGAAGTGCAAATTCTGGCAGATCACCACGGTAACGTGATTCATCTCTTTGAGCGCGATTGTTCGATTCAGCGCCGCAATCAAAAACTCGTTGAAATTGCACCATCACCGCAACTCGATGAAGCGCAGCGCCAGTACATCGGCGGTCTTGCAGTAATTGCCGCCAAATCGGTCGGTTATACCAATGCGGGTACAATCGAGTTTCTACTGGACGATAGCGGCCGGTTTTATTTCATGGAAATGAATACGCGTGTTCAAGTCGAGCACACTATCACCGAAACTATTACCGGTGTTGATATTGTCGAGGAGCAAATCTGCGTGGCAGCCGGATTGCCGTTGCGCTACAAGCAAGAAGAAATCGTGCGGCGAGGTTACGCGATTCAGTTTCGTATCAATGCCGAAGATCCGAAAAATAATTTTCTCCCCAGTTTTGGCCGTATCTCGCGGTATTATGCGCCTGGTGGCCCTGGCGTTCGTACTGATACCGCGATTTACACCGGCTATGAAGTCCCCCCTTTTTACGACTCGATGGTGGCGAAGGTAATAGTCAGCGCGCTCACCTGGGAAGATGTCATCAAGCGCGGTCAGCGTACGTTGCGCGATATGGGATTGTTTGGCATCAAAACAACCATTCCGTTTTATTTGAAGATTCTGAAACATCCCCAATTTCGCAGTGGAAAATTCAATACCGGATTCGTCGAGCAAAATCCGAATCTGATCAATTATTCCGATAAACCCCGGCCTGAAGTGCTGGCTAGCGTGATTGCCGCGGTAGTCGCTTCGCACACCGGCTTATAGTTACCGAATTGGTTCAGTAAGGAAAATCATGCAAAAAGTTCATATCACTGATGTTATTCTGCGCGATGCGCACCAATCTCTGATTGCTACCCGGTTGCGTACCGAAGACATGCTGCCGGCTTGTCAGATGCTTGATAACATCGGCTATTGGTCGTTGGAATGCTGGGGCGGCGCAACCTTTGACGCATGCTTGCGTTTTCTGAAAGAAGACCCATGGGAGCGCCTGAGTAAACTAAAAGCCGCATTACCAAATACGCCATTGCAAATGCTGCTGCGTGGCCAGAATTTACTCGGCTATCGTCATTATTCCGACGATGTAGTACGAGCGTTTGTAAGCCGTGCAGCCACGAATGGCATGGATGTTTTCCGTATCTTTGATGCTTTAAACGATGTGCGCAATCTTAAAACCGCGATTGAGGCCACTAAGGAATCGGGTAAACATGCACAAGGCACGATCTGTTACACCACCAGCCCAGTACATAATGTCAGCAGTTTCGTCGCATTGGCAAAAGAGCTGGCTGATATGGGTTGCGACTCGATAGCGATCAAAGATATGGCCGGATTGTTAACGCCTTATGTCAC
This sequence comes from Nitrosomonas sp., assembly GCA_008015565.1. GTDB lineage: Bacteria > Pseudomonadota > Gammaproteobacteria > Burkholderiales > Nitrosomonadaceae > Nitrosomonas. Next base: position 55,839 of record SSFV01000009.1, read on the forward strand.
GAGTGAGCTGGTTAAAGCATTGCAAGATACCGTCGATGTGCCGATCCATTTGCATTGTCACGCCACCGCCGGTTTGGCGGAAATGTGCCAACTCAAGGCTATTGAGGCAGGTTGCCGCCATATCGATACAGCATTGTCGTCCTGGTCGGGTGGCACCAGTCATCCGCCAACCGAAAGCCTGGTAATGGCATTACAAAGCACGGATTATGATTCGGGTTTAGATTTGCAAAAACTTCAGGCAGTGAATGATTACTTCGCTCAGATGCGTAAAAAATACCACCGCTTCGAGAGCGAATTTACCGGGGTCGATACCCGTGTGCATATCTTTCAAGTACCTGGCGGTATGATTTCCAATCTGGCTAACCAATTGCAAGAACGTAACGCGCTGGATCGCATCAACGAGGTTTACGCAGAAATCCCTCGTGTGCGCAAGGACTTGGGTTATCCGCCATTGGTCACGCCGACATCGCAAATTGTTGGCACACAAGCCGTGCTTAATGTGCTGACCGGTAAGCGTTATGAAACCATAACCAACGAAGTCAAACGCTACCTTCAAGGTGGCTACGGTAAAGCGCCGGCACCGATCGATATCGATTTACAGAAACGTGCCATTGGTAAAGAAGATGTCATCGATTGCCGTCCTGCCGATTTGCTGAAACCGGAATTCGAGCATCTGCGCCGTGAAATTGGCCATTTGGCGTTGAGCGACGAAGATGTATTGAGTTACGCGATGTTTCCGGAAGTCGGTAAGCAATTCTTAGAATTACGTTCAATCGGCCACTTAGTGCCAGAACCGCTTGAACTTGCAGTTGCGAGTGGGGGAGTGCAAAAAGCACCAACCGAATTCAACGTCGCGCTACATGGCGAGTCATATCATATTAAAGTCACCGGTACTGGCCCGAAGAATGACACGCTTCGCCATTTTTATTTCATGGTCGACGGAATTCCCGAAGAAATCGTAGTCGAGACGCTTGATGAAATCGTGTTGGATGGCGGTACACAAGGCCCGGTCAAAAGCGCTATTGGCAGCAAACGCCGCCGCCCCGCTGATGAGGGTGACATTGTTGTCAGCATGCCTTGCAACATTCTGGATGTGCTGGTCAAAGTCGACCAAAAAGTTACTGCAGGGCAATCGGTGCTGATTACAGAAGCTATGAAAATGGAAACCGAAATTACCGCACCCATATCTGGCATTGTCAAAGCCGTACACGTCATTAAAGGCGAATCGGTGAATCCGAACGAGGTATTGATTGAGATTGTGGCAGCGTGATGATTCGATTCTGCCGCCCCGGTCCCGTCAAGTACTAATTGCCAAGAGCAATTTTAAGTAGCTAATCCTGGATTGCCGTCAACTAATTGATAATACGTTATAAATATAATTTATCATCACCATGCGGCTGGCGCCTTATTCAATCCATGAACCTGTACACCGGGATGAATTTTTCTCGCTGAAAACCAGCCTCGCTTCATTTCCAGGGCATATCTAGCTAAACCTGAGGAAGTGTGAGCAATTTGGGTTTGCGGTTGCATATTTGCAATATTGAGAATGATGCCGCGTTCATCGATGAATGCCACGCTCAAAGGAATGTAAGTATCTTTCATCCACATACTATGAAAACCAGATTCAGGAAAAATAAATAACATACCGGTATTTTCATCCAATTCTTTGCGATGCATTAACCCTCGAGAGCGTGAGAGCGGTGTATGCGCCACTTCAACCGAAATCAAATAGCCTGATATTGTCAATGAAATGATACGTTCTTTTGAAGAATGCACATCAATTGGTACCATTATCAGTACAGCAAAAACTGTCACAAAGAAACGCATTGTCAATGTTTACCTGTACTGCCGAAGCCACCTTCACCTCGATGACTTAAAACAAAATCATCCACCAGATTGAATTCAACCTGAATAATTGGCACTATCACCAGTTGAGCAATTCGCTCAAGCGGATTAAGTTGAAAGGGGTTATGACTACGATTCCAGCAAGACACTAAGATCTGTCCTTGATAATCCGAGTCTATCAAACCGACCAAATTCCCTAATACGATACCATGTTTGTGGCCAAGCCCAGAACGCGGCAATACCAATGCTGCCATTCCTGTATCGGTGAGATGTACAGCTATGCCTGTAGGAATAAGGTTGGTTTCCCCTGGATTGATTGTAAGGGACTGTTCAATGCAAGCACGTAAATCTAATCCTGCTGAACCCGGTGTTGCATAGGCAGGCGGTTGTTCTTTTAGGCGCTTGTCTAAAATTTTGATATCAATTTTTTTCATTTATTATGGTCAGATTATTTATTTTGCTTATAAAGCAAATAAATATGGTTTATCAATTGCCTAGCCTGCTCAATTTTTGATGCTTTCGGTAGTACATGTTTTCCGTTATCATCAAATACTATAAGTTCAACCCCGTCCGAACCAATGGCATATTGGGCAAGATTTGCAACTAAGAGGGGTAATTTCTTTTTTTGCCGCTTCATTTGGGCATTTTTATCGAGATTCTCCGTTTCTGCAGCAAAGCCAACGCAAAATGGCGGCTCAGGTAGATTGGATACCGTCATCAAAATATCAGGATTGGGAATCAGTTCGATAGAGATTTTTTTATTAGCTTTTTTTAGCTTATGCGAACTAACTTCTGCGACACGGTAATCAGCAACCGCTGCCACGCTAATGAAAATGTCTACTTCAGATATTCCGGCTTGCACAGCGCGTAACATTTCGTTTGCACTCACAACCGGAATGAATTTATTTACTGCGGGTGCATTTAAACACACGGGACCTGAAACAAGCGTAACCTTCGCACCTGCCTCTGTGGCTGCTTGCGCAATAGCGTATCCCATTTTTCCAGAACTTTTGTTCGTTATTCCGCGCACAGGGTCCATTGCTTCAAAAGTTGGTCCTGCTGTCACCATTACATGCTTATTTTGCAACAATTTCCCAGCCTGCAAGGCAAACCGTACCGCTTCTGCCAATTCATGTGCTTCTAGCATTCGCCCCATCCCGGTTTCGCCGCATGCCTGCTCACCGCTAGCAGGACCGATAATTTTGATGCCATCCCGTTGCAATGCCATTAAATTTCGCTGCGTTGCAGGATTCTCCCACATCTGCCGGTTCATTGCAGGAGCTATCAAGAGTTGACAATCACGCGCCAAACAGAGTGTTGTTAATAAGTTGTCTGCTATACCATTGGCAAGTTTCGCAATAAAATTAGCACTCGCTGGCGCTACCAGAATCATTTCCGCATTACGGGATAAATTAATATGAGCCATATTAGTTTCTGTATTGGTTTCCCACATATCAATATGAACCGGATTTCCAGTTAACGATTGAAAGGTTACTGGTCCTACAAAGCGGCGCGCAGATTCGGTCATGACTACATGCACATCAGATCCGTTCTGGGTTAACAGGCGAGCCAATTCTGCAACTTTATAAACAGCAATCCCTCCGGTTATACCCAGTAACAAGCGCTCTTTCGAGAGAGAATTTACATATGTCGTCATAGCGGAATATTTTCCTGAATAAGTTACTGAATAAGCTGTGTCTTCAGAATGAATCGAATCATACAAGAATTAATCGCAATAAAACGATTGATTTGCTCGCTTGTTTTAAAAGAGTTGCGTTATCTGCCGTTATTAGCATAATAAAAATGCTAATCAAATAGTCATTATTAAGCTAATACTTTATATAACTCAGCTATCAACAATCTTCCATGGCAATTCCAGACTGGCCATTATCCGATAGACCACGTGAAAAGCTGCTTATGAAAGGTGCTGCGGCCCTTTCAGACACTGAATTACTCGCCATCTTTCTACGTACTGGTATCACAGGAAAAAGCGCTGTGGATCTTGCGAGAGAGTTGCTTTTACATTTTGGCAGCTTAACTAATATTTTCTCAGCCAGTCAAGCCAGCTTTTGTCAAATACCCGGTCTGGGTGTAGCCAAATACTCACAGCTGCAGGCTGTGCTAGAAATGGCTCGCCGTGCACTAGGAGAAGAATTGAAAAAAAGCGATGCCATGAATTCTCCACAACTTGCCCGAGATTTTCTATGCTTGAGTTTGGCAAATAAAGAGCATGAAGTATTCGTGGGTGTTTTTCTTGATACACAAAATCGCACTATTGCAATAGAAGAATTATTTAAGGGTACATTGACACAGACTAGCGTATATCCTCGAGAAATAATCAAACGCGCTTTATATCACAATGCCGCGGCAATGATTTTTGCTCACAACCATCCATCGGGTACGACCACACCAAGTCATGCCGACAAGGTGTTAACCCAATCTTTAAAACAAGCTCTGGCAATGATTGATATTAAAGTACTTGATCATTTTATAATTGGCAGCGGTACCGCTATGTCTTTTTCTGAACATAATCTAATTTAAATCTATACGATACGTTAGACGATATTTCCGTTTTATTTGATCTGGATAATTAATTCATTGTATTTGAACAAGTACAGTAAAACAGGATAAAATATGCGTTTTTAGAATTTTGGAGTGCGATAAAATGGCACGAGTATGTCAAGTAACTGGCAAAAAACCAATGTCAGGTCATAATGTTTCTCATGCAAATAATAAAACTAAAAGGCGATTTTTGCCTAATTTGCAACGTCGTAGATTTTGGGTTGAAAGTGAAAATCGCTGGATTAGTTTACGCTTATCAAATGCTGCTTTACGCACGATAGATAAAAATGGTATTGATGCAGTGCTGGCTCAATTGCGCCTGCAAAACAAAAACATTTAGAATTCAAAAAACTTGCAATTGCATAGTTAAATTAAGGAGTAATCAGAATGCGTGAAAAGATTAAGCTTGAATCTTCAGCAGGAACGGGTCATTTTTATACAACTACTAAGAATAAGCGCGCGCACCCCGAAAAAATGGAATTGAAAAAATATGATCCTGTTGTTCGCAAGCACGTAATCTATAAAGAAACCAAATTAAAATAAAAAAGCCCGCAATACATTAACATTATTGCGGGCTTATAAGATTAGGAGTCAGTCTTAAGGTTTTAATTTATAAGCTGCTATGCATAGCAGCGTAGTCTTTGTGAGAAAGTTCTCAATACTTCAATTCCACTTTCTTCTGCACGCCGACACCAATCTTCGAGTTGCTTCACCAATTCCTCTGTTGAGGCTGTAGAGCGCTGCCAGATTTCTGCTAACTCCTCACGCATGGTATAGAGTTTGTCAAGTGTTTTAGCATTGCTATTACTTAATACTTGACTTAATTTTTCGCGCTCATGTTGTTGCAGCGTTTTGGAATCAGCCAAGATCCAGTGCTTTAAAGTGGACTTATCTATACCATACTGCGCACCGACTTCTTTCAAGTGAGTAATTTCGTTCGCAAATGTGGTCTTAAGCGATTGGGTATACTTTGCCAATATTTCATAGCGATGAGAAATCACTGCCTGTAACGTATCTAGGTCACATTCTGTTTTCTTTTTATCGATACGTAATTTCGGTGCAGTTTTCTTCACTTTTGCAAGTCCCATCATTTCTAAGATACGAATATATAACCATCCGATATCAAATTCATACCATTTATTGGATAATCGTGCTGATGTTGCATAAGCGTGGTGATTATTATGCAGCTCCTCACCACCGATTAAGATGCCCCACGGAACTATATTTCTACTGGCGTCTTCCGCTTGGAAATTCCGATAACCCCAGTAATGGCCAACACCATTGATCACTCCTGCGGCAAAAACAGGTGCCCATAGCATTTGAATTGCCCATATCGTTATCCCGATCGGACCAAACAAAAGTACATTAATAATCAGCATTAGTGAAACTCCTTTTGCACTATGCTTGCTATATATATTTCTCTCTAGCCAATCGTCGGGGGTGCCGTATCCGTACCTTTTGAGAGTTTCTTCATTTTTTGCTTCAGTCCTATAAAGCTCGGAGCCTTCAGCTAAAACTTTCTTGATGCCATAAATAACAGGGCTATGCGGATCATCCTTGGTTTCACATTTTGCATGGTGTTTACGATGCACCGCAGTCCATTGCTTTGTCACCATTCCGGTAGTAAGCCACAACCAGAAACGAAAGAAATGACTAGCAATTGGATGTAATTCCAATGCACGGTGTGCTGAATGCCGGTGAAGATAGATAGTAATTGAAGCAATTGTAATATGCGTCAGCACCAAGGTAACAACGACATATCCCCACCATGGCAAGTCAATTGCACCTGAAACTAAAATAAGAAAATCAGAAATCATAAAATTATCATCCTTTTGTAAGTCTACTAAAAGCAAACTCGGGAGCTAAGAAAAACTACGCAAACAACTAAACCAAATTTTAAATTAAATGCTTATAAAAAAATTGTTCATTTAACAGCAGATTTTTTTAACCTGCGCTTTTTGGTAAAACTAAACTATTATATTAACTTATAAAAAAAATCAAGTATTAATCTGTATCAATAAAATACCCTAAATAATATCTTGGAAAATCTGATTAAAAAACGTATCTATCAATGTTACTTTCCAAAACAATTTTTTATTTCAAATTAAGATGCACGAATTAGTATAATACTTTTTTTTTAGCTAAAAGAAATAATCTAGCCTCAAAATTATTGTTTAGGGAAATGTTAATGTTAATTTAGTTATCAAGTATAAAAAGTATAAACTGTTCGAAACGTGGTTGGCGCGACATATCAAATGAACAAGTTAAGTTAATCAATCACACCATTTCAGGATAGATTACTGTATGCAATATTGATTCAATCTCATCACAGTCTTTCTTGCACTTTATCCACCATACAGATCCTTTTTTTACGCTCAACCCCGGCGGAATTGCCGGAATTAAATGATTGGCAACTTCACCCAATGTTGGCTGATGGCCTATGATCAAAACTGGACGCTGAGAATATGGCCAATTTGCGGCAGTAAGAATGTCACTAAAGCTTGCGCCAGGTCCAATCTCAATATTTGTCATAAAGTTAGTTGTTAGTGCAGAGGCGGTTTGCTGGGTACGTAGCGCGGGACTCGCTATTACCAGCGTATTTTCCGGTAACTTTGATTTAAGCCAGCTTGCCATGCGACTCGCTTGATCGATTCCTTTCTTCGTCAATTTACGTGACATATCCGGAAAACTATCCTCTGCTTCGGCGTGACGCCATAAGATCAAATCCATATTGCTACCATTTTATAAAAAAATTTTGTTGACATTCAATTTTGCAATTCACATAGCAATGTTTCTGGGTGATATCTAGGATGCTGAATAATTATAATTTTCTGCCTGGATTTATCGCCCCGCTTTAATGCAACCCTCGAACTGGGTACGCCGAAGCATTCGGCAATAAACTTAATCAGTGCAGAGTTTGCTTTACCTTCTATAGGTGCCGCTGCTAATCTGATTTTAAGAGATTTGCCATGCAATCCTGCAATTACGTTATTTTTTGCGCCTGTTTGAACATATATGTTTAGAATAAGATTATTCGCATTGTCATAGTAATACCAATTCATATATTTAAAACTTACTGCAACATTGCAGCAATTTCCATATGTACTCCGGCTACTATCATGAGCAGCAATTGTATGATGATCAATACAAACAGCGGCGAAAGATCAACGTTAGCTATGGGGGGAATATATTTGCGGAAAACCCTTAAAAAGGGGCGTGTAAAGCTATCAAGTAGAGGCGCTAATGGGCTATTTGGATTAATCCATGATAGTACAGCCTGTAAGATGATCATCATCATTACGATATAAAGCGTCGTTTTGATAATCTCAATAATTCCGAGCAATCCCATCACGCCGGATGCGGTACCGATATTGGCACCAAAGTTATAGTCCTGCATCATAAAAACGCTTGTTACAATCACGCATTCCAATAACCATGCCAAAATCAGAGTCGATAGATCAAGCCCGCCCCAACCGGGAACAAATCGCCGGGTCGGACGTACAATAAAATCAGTAATCGCAATCAGAAACTGGGATATTGGATTGTAATAAGGAACGCGCAATAATTGAAAATAAAAGCGTAACAACAATGCTAGCGAGAATAAACCCAGGATTGTATCGAGAAGAAAAAGTAGAATCTGATTGGACATAACAATTTTCCAAAAAACTATAATTAGTCAAAACCTGCAATTTGTCCATTCGCCATACTGCAATTAAATTTTGCTAAATTCATCACTCATCTGGCGTGAACGTTGGTTTGCCGCATGAATAGCCGATATAATCTTACACTTAATATCATTTTTTTCCATCATCAGAATTGCTTGCTCGGTTGTGCCGCCTTTCGATGTCACTCTGGCCCGTAAGATTGCCGCGTCTTCAGCACTTTCGCTAGCCAGCTTACTGGCACCTAGAAACGTTTGCAAACTTAGTTGCCTAGCTTGTTCTGCGGTTAGGCCCAGCTCTACTCCTGCTTGTTGCATGGATTCAATAAAATAAAAAACATAAGCGGGGCCACTTCCAGAAATCGCAGTTACAGCATGAAGCATTTCCTCACTTTCCAGCCACAATGTCGAACCTACCGCAGCGAGAATTGATTCGGCATTTATTTTATCCTGTTCGCTGACACATGCCGCAGCAAACAGCCCGGTAACACCTGCGCGCACTAGCGAAGGTGTGTTGGGCATCGCTCGAACTACTTTTTGATAGCCTTCTAGCCAGCGACTAATATCGACAGTTGATATGCCAGCTGCAATTGAGATTACTAACTGATCAGCCAGTATTGGCGCAAGCTTCTGAGCCAACTGAAAAAGCTGCTGAGGCTTCACCGATAACACAATGACATCACTCGTTATTGCTTCATTGGTAAGTTCTGCAAATACAGAAATCCTGAATGCTTGTTTTATTTTTTCACGTTTTTCCGCATTAATTTCTATTGCGCTAAGCTGCCGAGCACTAAAACCTTGCTGTAGCAACCCTCCGATTAATGCTGACGCCATATTGCCGCCGCCAATAAATGTTATATTCATAGTATTCAAGCCATAACGTATTATTTGAAATCTTTAAATATCATAATCAATTTAGAAACATTATCCTGACTAACGTTGACAATTCGGGCAAAAGAAACTAGATCGCTGATTCTGCTTGAATTGCTTAATCGTATGACTGCACTGCATGCAGCGTTGCCCTTCGCGTCCATAAACTGCATAGTGCTGTTGAAAATATCCCGGATTACCATCGCTCTTAACAAAATCTCGCAGACTACTCCCTCCAGCTTGGATTGCGCGTTGCAGGATTTGTTTAATTGCCTGTACCAACCTTTCATAACGCATAATACCAATTTTACCGGCAGCTATCTTAGGGTTAATACCCGCCAAGAACAAAGCTTCATTTGCATAAATATTGCCCATACCCGCAACCATCCGGCCATTCAACAATGTCTGTTTGATACTTGCAAGACTATTTCTCGTTTTTTTCCAAAACCATTGCGCATTAAAATCGGCTGTCAACGGCTCCGGCCCTAAATTTGTAAGCAGTGGATGCTGAAAAACATTGCCCGGGTGCCATAATACAGCTCCAAAACGGCGGGGGTCTCGCAATCTTAAAATGGTTCGATCCATTAAGATCAAATCGAAATGATCATGCTTTCCCGGTGATTCAGAAACGCCGCCGGATCCTCTCGGTTGTATTATTAAACTCCCCGACATACCCAAATGAAAAATCAGTGTGCCCCCATTACAATCAATTAATAAATACTTGGCTCGTCTGGCTACATTCTGGATTGTCAAACCTGATAATGTTTCCGGTAAATTATCGGGTATGGGCCAACGTAGGCTGGAATTACGGATAATTGCACCGGCGATTGTTTTTCCTTCAAGATAAGGCGCTATCCCTCGCCGTGTTGTCTCGACTTCTGGCAGTTCAGGCATTATTGGGCAGATTTGCTTGCAGCTGGAGCCAGCAATCGCTCGCCCGTACCCTTAGCAAAATGATAGTGTATTCCGGTATCGGCACGAAATAATACTATTTCATTATCATTTTGCATGATTTTTACATTGATTCCTTGTCCGTTTTGCAGACTGATTGTCAAATTATTGATCTCGGCAAAATCATCACTTAGCTCCTGTTCTTGTGCGATGGTCACTTCTCTCGCATTTGCTGTCCGCCAGAATTGAACCCAATGCTCCAATTCTGCATCTCGCAGATTTTCGCCATTCTGGATAATACCGTTCCAGCTTCCATTACTATGCGCTACGATCAGATGATTAAATTCGAACTTAACTGGAATTTCATTATCCGCCAGTAACTGTGTGCTGATCAGACTGCCGGCCTTTATTGGCAGAAAAAGCGCGTAATGTGGTGAAATTAAATAAACATAATCCCTTGTCAGTACATATTGTTGATTGGTAATAGGCGCATACCCGCCAAAACCCAAATAGTCTTCATCAAAATATAAATGCAGATTGGGCCGGTCCAAACCAAACCGCGCAAGGTCTTGCAGCGGGAATCGGTGATTACTTTTAGCCGATAAAATTTTTAGAATCTCTTTAACTTTTTTTTCGTTAGCACGAGTACGCACGGGACCGATTAGATGCCAATGATTGGCTTGCCGTTGCAATACAATCTCCCCCTGTTGCCTGACAATACGGATAGTCTGTATAGCTTCAATTGAATTCGATGTAATGGGATATTCCTGAATATTGTCAGGTTGTGGCTTGAAATACAAAAACATTAGCAAGCCGGCTATCGTGACAAGCATAATGAGATTGAGACGGGCGTGATGTGTCATGATTTTCTTATATTTTTCTTCTGCGAAGCCACCAAATGGCCAGACCGCTCACCAAAAACAGCATCGGTAATAAAATGAGAAAAATCACAACCATCAAAGTCAATTCAAATTCGCTGAATATCAAGCTACTGTCGAGCGTCGCGCGGGGTTGAATCACGATCAGCTCTTCGTCTCCTGTCAACCAATTGATTAAATTAATACCAAAATCCAAATTACTGCCATTACCCAGATAGGAATTTGCCAGAAAGTGACCATTCCCAACAACCACAATGCGTTGCTCACGATCTTCAATATTGCGCGTCAGTGCCGCAGCGATACCAATCGGGCCTGCCACATCAACCGCCTGATCATAAATGATTTCACCATCAAGTTCTCCATTTTCCACCCATCCTTGTGGCGCTGCTTCAACCAGTGAAATGGCTTGCCACTCGGTATTCTCATTAATGGTTATCTGCCTCGCAAACGGAAACACTGTAATATAATCAAAGTTGTCAGTTATTGCGTGCTGACCGTAATTTGTACCCAATGCGAATGTGATCGGTGCTTTCAGCTGCTGTGCTTGCGGATCGACAACCACACCGGGTGTCAGAGTCAGGTGCAATTTTTCTGCCAAAGGCAATAAACCGCGCAATGATTCTTGATCGACTAACCATAACAAATTTCCACCTCGATCAATGTAATCCAACAGCTTGTCAACTTCTCCGGGGAGCAAATCAACCTGCGGGGAAGCAATCACCAATGTACTGGCATTTGTGGGAACTTCCTGATCAGTGACAAGATTCAGCGATTGATTGATCAAGCCATTGCCGCGCAATTGCTTGCCGAATTCTCCCAGGTCGTAGTTAGCATTGCCATCCAGTTTACGCTCGCCATGACCACTTAACGCCACAACCAATTTATCTTTAGCGCGCACAAGACGCATCAGTGCATTGGAAAATGCCTGCTCATTGATTACCGTAACATGCTCGCGTCGGCCATTAAAGAGAATAACCAGTTCGCCATTCATCTGTATGCCGGCTTCCTGTGTCAACTTTGGTTGTTCACTTGGGTCAACGAATGTTAGTGAAAGATCTGGTTTCAGGCGCTGATATAAAGCGATAAAGTTCGAAATAATTTTTCGGATATCACCTGCTTCTACGTCCTGTAGGGTTGCGTAAGCTGTTACGTGAACAGGGCCGTGAAGCTTTTGCAGTATATCTTTGCTTGCTTCACTTAAACTGTTACGCGCATTTTGGCTAATATCCCATTGCACCCGGTACTGAGCGGCCAAATAACCCAATAAAATAACCAGCAGCAATAACAGAACAAAAAATGCACTATTATGCATAAAATAGTGCAGGCGCAATTTTTCATTGAGATTTGTCATATCTTATCGCAATTAACCATGTAAGCGTTCGCTATCTAAACGGCGAATCGTCAGGATCAGAAATGTTGCTGTGAATAAAATAAAATAGACAAGGCTGAACGTGTCGATTAACCCCTGATTAAAGCGTTCGAAATGCCTTAATAACGAAATGCTTTGCAACCACTGATTGCCTCCATCTGCGGCCAAATCAATAAGCCATAGCCCTAATAATCCTCCTAGAGTTATTATTGCAGCAACTGCGGGTTGCACCGTTAAACTGGAAATATACAAACCGAGCGCAGTAAAACATGCAGTAAGCAATAGAAGTCCAATAACATTGCTGATTATCAGACCAAAATCAATATTCCCGCCCAGCAATAATGACATACACAATGCTACGATCAAAGCAATTATCATTAAGAAAAAAACCATCACCCCAAAAAATTTTCCTATAACAATGTCAGTGATGGAAATTGGTGCCGAAATCAATAATGTTAATGTATGGTTACGACGCTCTTCCGCTAATAATCGCATGGATAATAATGGCGTAACCATGAGTAACACTAGTCCTGCCATCGCAAATACCGGCAGAATAATTAATTCCGTTACCCCCGGAGGATTTGCAATTTGCAACAATTGCGACTGTATTTCTAGAAATGCATCCAGTCGCCCCAACAAAATCCACGTCGGTATTAACTGCATAAGCGTCAATAACAACCACGCTAAAGGGGAAGCAAACAGCATTTTTAATTCTTTGCGGCTAATTGTAACAATCATTTTTTATTGCTCGAATTGCTAATCATGAATTTTATTGGGTAAGTTGCGTAAATATCATCTCTAGATTCGTTCCTTGTTGTTTTAACGCTGCCAGGGTCTCATCAAACACTACACCACCCTTGTGTATGATTTGCACTCTGTCGCAAATATTCTCAACCTCAGACAAAATATGTGTAGATAAAATTACACTATTGGAATTACCCAATTCTCTAATCAATTTGCGGATTTCACGTATCTGATTTGGGTCAAGACCCACGGTAGGCTCATCTAAAATAATAACATCCGGATTGTGAATGATAGCTTGTGCTAAACCCACACGCTGCTGGAAGCCCTTCGACAAGGTACTAATCAAGTTTCTGCGCCGGTCATTTAAACCGCATCGCTGTATTACTTCATTCAATTTTGTTTGAATGTCGCGTTTTTCGATATGGTGTAATTTTGCGGTAAATAGTAAAAACTCATCAACAGTCATATCTTGATATAGGGGTGGAATTTCGGGTAGGAAACCTAAGTGTGTTTTAGCTTCTTGCGGTTTAGTAAGTAGATCGACACCGCAAACTTCAATGCTTCCGGTGCTGGGTGCAAGGTTACCGGTCAGCATTCGCATTGTTGTTGTTTTTCCTGCTCCATTGGGTCCTAGCAACCCTAACACTTCTCCGCGTTTCAATTCGAGATTGATGTTATGCACTGCGGTAAAAGAGCCATAATTGCGACTTAGATCTCGCGCTAGTAATGTGGTAGCAATTGACATGCTTTACCTTTGAAATTTTGTAAATTGATATTATAACAATATGAAATTAGACGTATTTTGTAAGAATATAGAACAATTAATTTTGAAAAATTAGGATTTGTGATTTATATCATATATCCGTTGCAATTAAGCAACACTTTATATGTTAAAATGAACAAACAAACTGATAATCGAACATTAATAATCTCGAAGTAGTAAAATGAGGCACGAAAAATATTGAAAGGTGGTGTGGTTTTGCACGTGTCACCTGTAGCAGAAATTTTGAGTCGCAGCTTTCATTAAAAGGATAACAGCATGAAGAAAATATCAATCCCAAATACCCTCATTGTAATGATCTTTGTATCGGTATTGTTTTCTGGTGCAGCATTGGCACAAATGTCATTAGTCGATCAAGATCTTTCGGTAAAAAAACCGGAGGCTTACGGTGTCGATGATCGTGGCGTGGTCACGAGAAATACGACCGGTTTATGTTGGCATACTGGTTACTGGACTCCAGCTATGGCTATTCCCGAATGCGAACCCGATCTGGCAAAGAAAGTAGAGGCTGCAGCACCGCCACCACCGCCGCCGCCTGCCCCCGCGCCTAAGAAAGTATCGTTTTCGGCTGATGCACTCTTTGATTTTGATAGCGCGAAATTAAAGCCGGGTGGTCATGGTATACAAACACTCAATGAATTTGTTGATGGAATAAAAGGCCTTCAATATGATCGTATTAGTGTTGTAGGTCATGCCGATCGCATTGGTTCTGACAGTTACAACCATAAGCTATCCCATCGCCGTGCAGATGCTGTCAAAGCGCATTTGATTGCAAGGGGTATCGATCCCAATAAAATCGTAGCTTCAGGAAAAGGAGAAACAGAGCCTGTAACAGGTGATACTTGCCATGGCCATGGTCAGGCATTAAAAGATTGTCTCGCACCTGATCGCCGTGTAGATATTGATGTTGAAGGCATGAAGTAAGCAACAGTATAGTACTTTAATCTTTAAAAAGGCTCTGTAATAAATATTTACAGAGCCTTTTTTGTATTTTCTGTCATTATGAATGATCTTATCCAGGCAGACACACTCATCGAGGCAAAATGGATCATTCCCGTTGAGCCGGACGGTGTTATATTGACTCAACATGCAATTGTTATCAGTGATGGCATTATTACGGATATCCTGCCCACGCCTAAAGCTAAGCTGCGCTACGAACCGCAACAAACCATTACATTAAATAATCATGCTCTGATTCCTGGCTTGATAAATCTCCACACTCACGCGGCCATGACGCTTTTACGGGGATTTGCGGATGACTTGCCGCTCATGGAATGGCTTAATGATCACATTTGGCCAGCTGAGCGACAACATGTTAATGCCCAATTTGTATACGATGGAACCAAGCTAGCCTGTGCTGAAATGATCAGGGGGGGCATTACCTGTTTTAATGACATGTATTTCTTTCCCGAATCCAGTATTGATGCCATAATCAACTCAGGAATGCGGGCTGCAATCGGTATTGTCGTTATTGATTTTCCTACTGCTTATGCGAGTGACACGGATGATTATCTCGCCAAAGGAATGGACTTGCGTGATCAATACTATCAGCACCCTCTCATTTCTTTCTGTTTTGCGCCACATGCACCTTATACCGTCAGCGATGGAGCGTTTAATCGAATTTTGACCTACGCAGAACAACTGAACACGCCCATTCATATTCACTTGCACGAGTCTCTGGATGAAATTCGCTTCAACTTCGAATCAACAGGCATCCGGCCGATTGAACGTTTGCATCAACTCGGAATACTGAGTCCGGCTATGATTGCCGTGCACATGGTTCATCTGACTGAACAGGAAATTAGGCTTGTTCAAGACTATGGTTGCAATATTGTGCATTGTCCATCATCCAATCTTAAGCTTGCCAATGGCATTGCCCCCGTTCCATCATTTCTAGATCATGGCATAAACGTCGGTTTAGGCACGGATGGCGCTGCCAGTAACAATCGTTTGGATATGTTTGAGGAAATGCGCCAGGCTGCATTGCTCGCAAAAGCAACCAGTGGTAAGGCCGATTCCCTTCCTGCTGCTCAGGCTCTGAAAATGGCTACTTTAAATGGTGCCAATGCATTGGGTTTAGGTGGCAAAATTGGATCCTTAACTATTGGGAAAGCTGCTGATATCACAGCAATTAGTTTCTCAGATATCGATCTGGCGCCTTGCTATAATCCAATTTCCCATTTAGTTTATACAGCAAGCCGGGAACACGTAAGCCATGTTTGGATAAATGGTAAAATGTTGCTGCAAGAAGGCGAATTGACTGCGGTCAATCCGCTTGAACTTCAGCAACGTTCAGAGTTCTGGTATAAACGTATCAAAGCAACGTCGAAATTGTAGGTACAACAAGAGGGTATACATATGGAAAATGATGGCATCAATGCCGATCCGCTGGAACTCGAGAAATTCAGTCAACTCGCGCACCGCTGGTGGGATCCGAACAGTGAATTCAAGCCATTGCATGAAATTAATCCACTCCGTCTCGATTATATCGCTCAGTTGTCTGGGGGATTAGAGGGCAAAACAATATTGGATGTTGGTTGTGGTGGCGGGATCTTATCTGAAGGTATGGCATCCCAAGGTGCCCATGTTACCGGCATTGATCTTAGCGACAAAGCGCTTAAAGTGGCTAAATTGCATTTGCTGGAAAGCGGATATCATATTGATTACCGCAAGATTACTGTGGAGTCCTTAGCTGCAGAACAACCACAACACTTTGATATTGTCACTTGCATGGAAATGCTCGAACATGTGCCCGACCCCATGAGTATTATTCGTTCATGCGCCCAGCTCGTGAAACCGGAAGGATGGGTTTTCTTTTCAACCATTAACCGCAATCCGAAAGCTTATTTGTTCGCTATAATTGGGGCTGAGTACATCCTGAAATTATTGCCGCGCGGTACGCACGAATATGCCAAATTTATCAAACCCTCTGAATTGGCGCGCATGGCTCGTAATGCTGGACTCACCAATGAAAAATTAATCGGTATGACCTACAATCCGGTTACTAAAATCTATGCATTAGAAAATGATATTGATGTCAATTATATTGCTGCCTACCGTTGCTGAATCAAGTTTAAAAATCAATCATCAATGATCAAAGCAGTCCTTTTCGATTTTGATGGAACACTGGCCGATACCGCCCCCGATCTTGGTCACGCCTTAAACCAGCAGCGCCGTACACGCGGTTTACCGGAATTACCTATTGCACAAATTCGCCCGCAAGCATCCGCTGGTTCCAGGGGCCTACTCGGACTCGGATTCAATATTAAACCAGGTGATGAAGATTATGAGTCAATGCGCGATGAATTTCTTAATCTTTACACGCAACGCCTGTGTCACGATACCTGCTTATTTCCAGGTGTTAATGAGTTGCTTGATCAATTGGAGAAACGCAATATTCCGTGGGGGATTGTAACTAACAAACCTGCACGCTTTGCACATCCGCTCATTCAAATACTTGGTTTGGCACATCGCCTGGCATGCGTCATTTGCGGCGACGAAATTACCAACACTAAACCGCATCCTGAACCGCTTCTAACCGCCAGCGTGAAAATGGCTATCTCTCCATCTCACTGTATTTATTTGGGAGACGATATACGCGATGTCCAAGCCAGTCTGGCAGCCGGTATGCAACCCATCGTGGCGCGCTATGGATATCTTGGTAGTGAACAACCGCCGGAAACCTGGGGCGCCAGCTATCTGATTGACCATCCTGAGGAATTGCTGGCCTATCTATAAAGAAGCCCAGCTTATTTCTGTTACAATATTGTCAAGTATCGTACTTGAACTTTATCGTGTGAATATTATCTTATCCACAGCCATTACGAATACCGGGGACGATCTGGTTTCGACGTGGGTTGCAAAGCAGCGCAGGGCATACCGAGGATCAGATTACCTCGTAAATCCATCTGAAAACAATAGTCGCAAACGACGAAAACTACGCTTTAGCCGCTTAATCGGCTAGCCTCTGCACCGATGGGCCTCAACGTCGGGTCTGGCAACAGACAGCAGAGTCACTAACGAGGATCGCGTTCAGTAGGGTCACTTTACAGAACGTTAAACGCAAGGTGACTCGCCTGTCATCAGCCTGCCGGTTGGCGGTTGCCAGGTTAAAACAAATAATTAGGCTAAGTATGTAGAACTGTCTGTAGAGGGCTTGCGGACGCGGGTTCGATTCCCGCCGTCTCCACCATTTAGAAA
>SSFV01000081.1 GCA_008015565.1 Nitrosomonas sp.
AGCCAATACCCCGGCGGAATTTTGACTTGTTGCTCGATGTGTTTTTCCGCTTCCATGACAAATGAACCGATGTCCCGGCCGCGTACATTCGCAGTAACCACTACACGGCGCTTGCCGTTTTCGCGACTGACCTGATTCGGGCCTTTGACAATGCGCAGATCGGCCACTTCGCCTAATGCAACATAAACAGGTTGCGCAGCGGCCGGTGCATTTTGAACGCCTGCCATAGGTAAAGCAGGCACATTCGATGCAGCCGCTGCATTCAATACCGGGAGTTTGACCGGCAATCGTTTGAGTGTGTCGATGTCCCCGCGGAGCGCCTCCGGCAAACGAACTTGCAATTCGAAACGGCGATCGCCTTCGAAAATCAAACCGGCGGTTCTGCCACCGACGGCGATATTGACCGCATCCTGCACATCGCTGCCATTTAAGCCATAGCGCGCCATTTTGGTGCGGTCCATCTGCACCGACAATACGGGAAGGCCGGTGATCTGTTCAATACGCACATCCGCTGCACCGGGAACCGAACGGATAATTTTTTCAATCTTTTGTGCCACGTTGAGCATGACATCCAGATCATCGCCAAACACTTTCACCGCAACATCGGCCCGCACACCCGATATCAGCTCGTTAAACCGCATTTGTATCGGTTGGGTGAATTCGTAATTATTGCCTGGCACCTTGCGTACCGCTTGTTCCATCGCGGCGATCAATTCTTCCTTATCGCGGTACTTGCCGGACCATTCGGATTGCGGTTTGATGATAATAAAAATATCGGCAACACTTGGTGGCATTGGATCGGTCGCTATTTCAGCCGTACCGATTTTAGAATACACCCGGCTGACTTCGGAAAATTTCTTGATCGTTTCTTCCAGCTCATTTTGCATTTCAATGGCGGTACTTAAGCTGGTTCCAGGAATGCGGATGGCATGCAGGGCAATATCTTCTTCATCAAGACTGGGAATGAATTCGCTACCCATGCGCGTGATTAGCAGCATGGAAAGTATCACGATGACAACTGCCACAGTAACCGTCAATCCCTTATTATTCATGGAAAAATCCAAGGCAGGAGCATAGATATTCTTGGCCCATTGCACGGCCGCGCCTTCTTTTTCCATCATTTTTCCGGAAAGAAACATGGCAACAGCCGCCGGTACGAACGTCACTGACAAAAATACCGCGCCCAGCAACGCCAGCAATACCGTGAAAGCCATCGGGTGGAACATCTTGCCTTCCACACCCGACAATGCAAATACCGGCAAATATACGACCATGATGATCATTTGCCCGAATAGTAAAGCCCGCCGCACTTCCTTGGAGGCGTCAAATACCACTTCGAGGCGCTCGGCAGTTGTTAATTGCCGTCCTATTTTTTCCTGTTCAACGGAAAGGCGGCGAATGCAGTTTTCGACAATGATGACGGCGCCGTCTACGATAATGCCGAAATCCAATGCGCCAAGGCTTAACAAATTAGCGCTGACATTATTCGCCACCATACCGCTGATGGTGAACAACATCGACAGTGGAATAATCATCGCCGTGATCAGCGCTGCGCGCAAATTGCCCAGTGCGATAAACAGTACGACAATCACCAGCGCTGCGCCTTCCAACAGGTTATTGGAAACCGTGCTGATGGTTTTATCGACCAGTGTAGTGCGGTTATAGACCGGCGTCGCCACCACGCCTGCCGGCAGACTTTGGTTGATTTCGGCTAGTTTTTCCGCTGCCGCTTGCGAAACGGTCCGGCTGTTTTCACCCATCAGCATAAATGCCGTGCCTAAGACGACTTCCCGGCTATTTTGAGTTGCCGCACCCGTGCGCAATTCCTTGCCGATCAATACATCCGCAACATTTTTGACGCGTATCGGCACACCTTGATTACTGCCTAAAATAATCTCACCGATTTCAACCAACGTTGCAACTTGCCCCGGCACTCTGACGAGATATTGCTCGCCGCTTTTCTCTATATAGCCAGCGCCCACATTAAGATTATTGCGCTCCAACGCAGTCACCAGATCTTGCAGGGTAAGGCCGTGTGCCAGCAATTTGTCGGGATAAGGTGTGACATGAAATTGCTTGACATAGCCACCAATCGAATTGACTTCCGTGACGCCCTTCACCATGCGCATGCGCGGTTTGATAATCCAGTCTTCAATTTCACGTAGATCGGTTGTCGTGTATGGTGTGCCATCCGGTTTGCGCGCATCCTCCTCAGCATCCACCGTCCACATGAAAATTTCACCCAAGCCGGTTGAAATGGGGCCCATCGTCGGCACAATTCCGGCAGGCAGGCGGCTTCTGACATCCTGGATTCGCTGACTGACCAATTGCCGTGCCAAATAGATATCGGTGCCGTCTTTAAAAATCACCGTTACCTGCGATAAACCGTAGCGTGACAAAGAACGGGTATATTCAAGACCGGGTAAGCCGGACATGGCCATTTCGATCGGGAATGTAATCCGCTGTTCGGATTCCAGCGGCGAATAACCGGCTGCCGTGGTGTTGATTTGCACTTGCACGTTAGTAATATCGGGCACCGCGTCAATGGGCAGTTTTAGATAGTTATATACACCCAATGCCGCCATTGCCAGCACGGCTACTAATACGAATCCGCTCTGATAGATTGATAACTTCAGGATACGCTCAAACATGATCTCTCCTAGCGTAATTTTTCTGCAATTCAATGATCATGGGTTGCTCCCTCTTTATCCAGGTCGGCTTTAATGGCAAAGCTGTTGCCAGCCGCGTATTGTTCACCCGCATTCAATCCTTTGAGCACTTCCACCATTTTGCCGTCGCTACGGCCCAGTTCCAACGGCCGAGCTTCGAAATAATCGCCATAGCGGCCAAACACCACCGTCCAATCACGCATGGTTTGGATGGCAAGAGCAGAAACCGCAACCGGCACCTCAATTTCATCGGATACCAGCTCTACATTGACAAACATGCCGGGATGCCAGCGCCCGTCAGCATTATCTAAAATAACCCGCGCCGTCGCGGTGCGCGTTTGTCCGCCAATCAACGTGGTGATATATGTAACTATGCCTTCACCTTCGACATCAAACGCGGTAGCTTTGACGCGCGTTTTCTGACCAACTCTGACGATGCTGAGATCTTTTGGATAAACCGTTACCGCGGTCCAAACCGTCGACATGTCGGCCACGGTAAAAATCGTTGCATCGTCTTTGAGTACTGCTCCTAGAGCAATCGACCGGGCTGTGATGAGTCCGGAAATGGGTGCGAGGATTTCGTAACGGGTCAGGTCTTTGGCTTGTAAACCCAATTTGGGCTGTACACCGAATGCGCGCAATTTTTCGGCAGCCAGATCGGCGGCAATCTTAGCTTCGCTTAATACCAATTCTGCAGCCAAGTAATCCTGCTTAGCGGAGATTTTCTCCTCCCATAATTGTTTTTCCCGCTGGTAAACGGTTCGCGCCAACGCTAATCTTCGCTGCGCTGCCAGGTATTGACTGTGCAAATCGGCCAGCATTTGGCTTTCGATAACCGCCAGCACTTGGCCTTTTTTCACCATCTGGCCCGGTTCGAAATTTACCGCAATAACTACACCAGGCAGCCGCGGCACTACTTGCACAATCCTATCCGGATTAAATACGATTTCTCCGGGCAGTTTAAGTGTGGATTTAATGACTGCTGGTCCGGCCGTTTGGATTTCAACGCCGATCGTTTTCAGCATATCGTTCGTCATTTCTAGCCGTGTTTCAATCTGGCTATAACCCCAGCGAAATGTTTGGCCATTGCGTTCCGCGACAATCGCCAAATCAAACGAATGCGGTTCTCCCACTACTTGATCGCCTAACAAATAATCAGCTTCAGGCGTAAATTTAAAAATTTGCACGGGTGCACCCAACCGGGTCAGTGTGATATTAACCGTGGCCGCGGATGGCGGCAGCAATTTACCGTTTTCTTAGAGATAAATTCGAAATTGCGGCGGCACACCCTTCTCAAAGATGGTCAATTCCACACTAAAACCATTGCTCGTAAAAAGCCTACCGTTCCTTGGTCCGGTATCTGGTCCAAGTTCTTGAGATTTCTCATTGGAATCGGAACCGGCATATCCGGCACCCTCCGTAGAGGGTTTATCCAACGTTAGAATCAATCCACCCAATACTATCCCCACGGCGATCACGATTAGGATGGGCATCAATCGAGCTTTATTCATCTTTCTTCCTTATTTTTTGTAGCGCCGCGAGCATCTGTCAGACTTTCAAACGGTGCAGCAATCAATCTTTCAATATCATTGACCAACCGTTGGTAGTTCGCCAGTGCACGGACATAGAGCATTTGATTCTGAAACAATACACGTTGTGCATCGAGCAGCTCCAGTAAGCCGAATTTACCTAGTTCATATCCTCTGCGCATGACGCTAAAAGCGCTCTTGGCGCCCGGTATAATTTCATCACGCAGGATGTTGATTTCATTCCATATCGCTGACATTGCTTCATACGATTGCGCCAGCTCGGTTTTCAATCGCAACTCCATAACCATCCGTTCATCTTCCGCTTTGCCAACCCGCTGGTGCGCTTCTTTGAGATTGCCTTGGTTGCGGTCAAATATCGGCAAGGGAATCACTACGCTCGCTATAGCGGTGTTGCCGCCTACTACCGCATAATTCACAACGCCGGCATTCACGGTCAGATTAGGGATGCGGCGGGTTTGCTCTACCTCCAGTAACGCCTTGCGATGCTCGATATTCTTCATGGCACGAAGTGCCATCGGATTATTCATCACACGCTCCTGTAGTATTTGAAAATCCGGGGGCGCAACCGATACTTCCAGAACGCCCAGGGCCTTATCAAATTGCGGTGCGGCACTATCCCACATCAAGGCTAGCCGTTTGCGGGCTGAAATTAGGTCACGTTGCGCTTGTTCAAATTCAATGTTCGCAGTGGATAAGCCTACCTTGGCTCGAGTTTCTTCTATGGGCGGCACCTTGCCCGACTGCACCCGGTATGTCACCGTATCGACTACATTTTGCGCTAGCCGCTTAGTTTCTTCGGCCAATTTAAGCCTTTCCTGGCCCGCTAATACATCGGTATATAAATTTGCCACCCTCGCCATGATTTCTATTCGCCGTGATTCAAAATCCATGGCAGCCAGCTCTTCGCCCAATCGGGCTGCACTAACCCGGGCGGCGCGCTTACCCCCCAATTCGATTAATTGACCGATCCTGATTGTCGTGACTTGTTGCGTCACTTCCTGCACGATTGATTCGGGCGAGTTAATATCGCCACGCAATTTTTGAATATTTCCGGCATTTTCGACATTGACCGAGAATTCCGGGTTGCGCAATAAACCTGCTTGGAGGGTTGCGCCCTCCAAAGCCCGCATTTCCCTCGCAAATGCCGCCAATTCCGGATTGCGAAGCAATGTCAGATTAACCGCGTCGTGCAGTGTTAGATTGGCTTTTTTTTCAGGAATAATTAAGTCCGAAGTATCGCCATCGTTTCCTTGTCCATGTGTAATAGTAGTAAACGAATATGGCTCGGCCTTTAGCTGCAGGTTAACGCTCACTAGCAATAAAATGGTTAATGATATAAGGGGTAATGCTGACGTTATCCGATAGCCTGGCGCTATGGATAAATCGCTCAATTTCATGAATTTTCTCCGTGTGCTTATTTAATACCTAGCTACAAACACAATCACAAGCTAAGCATGAAATGACTCGTTCCAACGGTATTGCGGATCCAAAAAGCAATCTGTAAAACGGATACCGCTAAAACTTGATTTAAGCAATACCTCGAGGGGGACGGAGGAGCAGGTCCGGAATTGTTTCCGGAACGAATGCAGATATGAATTCGACTAACTTTTCAGTAATTACCTGAGTGGGTAACTGCGGAAGGGAATTAAAGAAAAAGGGCTGATACTGTCCAGCTGAGTGCAGGCATAAATGCGTTGCAGCGTCAAGGTCGATACCTTCTTGGGACATAATGTTTCGATGCATTTCCAAATGCGTTGCAGGATCAGCAGGAAGCTTCTGATAAATATGATCCAATTCGTGCGCAAACACTTCACCGCTAAAGGATAAACTCAGACCATTAGTCAGCATGCATACAATCAGTATCATGATAACCGGGCATTTAGCATATTTCCTGACAGCATTCATCATCAACAGTGAGCGTTTCACATAAAATATATGATTATTTTATCTTGCGCATTATATTCGCATATTGGCAATTTAAAAGCTTTTTTAGTTGTATTTCATTCAGAAAAGCGTTACGCCTTCTTGCACCAGCATGGCAGTTAAGGCAATGAGAGGCAATCCAATTAATGCATTCGGATCGTCTCCGTTCATTCGCTCAATCAGTGCAATGCCCAGGCCTTCGGATTTTGCGCTTCCCGCACAATGATAAGGCTGCTCTTTAAGCAGGTAATTCTCGATTTGCTGGTCGCTAAGCCGGCGGAATTTAACACAATAAGGCACAGACTGGGATTGCAAATTTCCGGTGGCGCTATTGAATAAGCATAGCGCCGTATGGAATATCACTTCCTTGCCTTGCATCGTGCGTAATTGTTTTACTGCATTGCTATGATTAAGCGGTTTACCAAGACGTAAATGCCCCAATACCGCAACTTGATCAGAACCTATAATTAATGAATCCGGATAACTCCGGGCTACGTCGCGGGCTTTGGCTTCTGCCAAGCGTAAAGCGGTCTCTTGCGGCGATTCATTGCTTAAAGCCGTTTCGTCTATGTGAGGATTCATTGTTACAAATGGAATTTGCAAGCGTTGTAGTAGTGCTTTACGATAAATTGAACTTGATCCCAAAACGATTTTCTGAGTATTTAGTCGTGTTTCCAAAATTTCCTTCTATTTTTTGAC
The DNA here is from genome assembly GCA_008015565.1 of Nitrosomonas sp. Classification (GTDB taxonomy): domain Bacteria; phylum Pseudomonadota; class Gammaproteobacteria; order Burkholderiales; family Nitrosomonadaceae; genus Nitrosomonas. The sequence goes on from SSFV01000081.1 coordinate 6,842, forward strand.
ACTTAAAAACAAAAAATATAACATGCGCGCCTTATGTCTGTACGATTTGTGATAGATTCCCTTGATTTTGTCCGGAATGCGGGAGTACGTCGTGATAAAATCCCGGTGTTCGAGCTAACTCGTCTTCATGATCTGTTGTATGATCATGCGGGTGAAGTGACCTATCAAATCAGTGGTTACTTAGATGATAATAGCAAACCCATTTTGTGCTTAGAAATTGCTGGCATGATACATCTCTGTTGTCAGCGTTGTCTTGATAAGCTAGTACAAAATATAGATCTGCAGACCTTTTTGCTCTTGGTTGAGAATGAGGCGGAGCTTGATCAAAATAACGAAGACGATACAATGGATGCCATTTTGGCGGTGCCTGATTTGGATGTTTGGGGTTTGATAGAAGAAGAAATTATTCTCAGTTTATCGATTTCATCACGTCATCCCGATGGGATGTGTAAAATGCATAAACTGATATCTAATGAGAAAGATTCAATAGAAGCATCGCACTTATCACATCCATTCGAAGTATTAGCAACATTCAAGAAGATTAAATAACCTTAAGGAGTTCATTAAATGGCTGTTCAACAAAATAAGAAATCTCCATCGAAGCGTGGCATGCATCGCTCTCATGATTTTCTTAAGAATCCTCCATTGGCCGTAGAACCAAGTACGGGAGAGGTACATTTACGTCACCATATCAGTCCTAATGGATATTATCGTGGCAAAAAAGTCATTGATACAAAAAACGATTAATAGTTTAATTTTTTGCTACATGTTTCATTGAAAATTTCCGACAGCTAAAAGAGTATTCAATTGGATATCACTGTAGCAATAGATTGTATGGGGGGCGATCATGGTCCCCATGTCACTGTTCCATCTGCGATTGATTATCTTCGCCATGACCCGGAAGCCAATATAATCCTGGTCGGTATTCCTGATGTTATTGAAGCAGAGTTACGCGCAGCGAAAGCTGAGCTGAGTCCCAGACTGCGATTGCATCCCGCCAATGAAGTCGTTGGCATGGATGAGTCACCGGCATTGGCTTTGCGCTGGAAAAAAAATTCATCTATGCGTGTTTCCTTGAATTTGGTCAAAACAGGTGAAGCACAAGCATGTATTAGTGCCGGAAATACCGGCGCGTTACTAGCAATCTCGCGATTTGTATTAAAAACCATACCCGGTGTGGATCGGCCCGCCCTTGCGGTTATATTGCCAACCATAGCAGGCCATACATATGTGTTAGATCTTGGTGCCAATGTCGATTGTACGGCAGAACATTTGTTTCAATTTGGAATTATGGGTGCATCCTTGGTATCTTCTGTCGAAGACAAGCCATCCCCGAGTGTTGGTTTGCTTAATGTCGGTGAGGAAGAGATCAAAGGCAATGAAGTTGTCAAGCAGGCGGCAGAATTGCTACGTCATAGTGGGCTTAATTTTCATGGAAATGTTGAAGGCAACGATATTTATAAAGGGACAACCGATGTGGTGGTATGCGATGGTTTCGTGGGCAATATCACTTTAAAAACCTCCGAAGGTCTGGCGCAAATGCTGGCAACTTATTTGCGCGAGGAATTCAAACGTAATTGGCTGACTAAATTAGCCGGCGTCGTCGCAATGCCGGTTATCAATTCCTTTAAGCACCGGGTTGATCATCGCCGCTATAACGGTGCAAGTCTTTTGGGATTAAGGGGTATCGTAATTAAGAGTCATGGCTCTGCTGATAACTATGCATTTGGTTTTGCCATTAAGCGTGCAGCTGATGAAGTACGTGGCGGAATGCTGCGCCGTATCAGTGAGCGTGTATCCGAGCTTTCTCATCATTCTCAAAATTCCGCACAAGCAGTGACTAGATAATGTATTCAAAAATCACCGGCACCGGCAGTTATTTGCCAGAAAAAATTCTCACCAATCAAGATTTGGAAAATATGGTGGACACCAGTGATGATTGGATACGCACGCGTACTGGCATTACGCAACGCCATATTGCAAGAGACGACCAAGTCGCCAGCGATTTGGCGCTATATGCCAGTCAGAATGCCATGAAAGCGGCTGGAATCAGCAATAAAGATATTGACCTTATCATAGTTGCTACGACTACACCGGATATGATTTTCCCTAGCACAGCATGTATTTTGCAAAATAAACTAGGGATTGAAAATTGTCCGGCTTTTGATGTCCAAGCCGTTTGCAGCGGTTTTGTCTATGCGCTGGCAACAGCAGATATGTTTGTCAGTTCAGGCAAGTGCCGCAATGCATTAGTGGTTGGTACTGAAATTTATTCTAAAATCATCGACTGGAACGACCGTGGCACCTGTGTTTTGTTTGGTGATGGTGCTGGCGCAGTGATACTTTCGCAAAGCAATGAACCGGGTATATTATCTACCCACCTGCATGCCAGTGGCAGCTACAGCAACGTTTTATCAGCGCCTGGGAGCATCAGTGGCGGCAAAGTACAAGGCGATCCTTATATCAATATGGAAGGCAGCACGGTTTTCAAATTTGCTGTCAAGGTACTGGAAGAAGTTGTACACGAAGCAATATCACAAAATAATTTAGAAGCAGCGGATATTGACTGGCTGGTTCCTCATCAGGCAAACATACGCATCATCCAGTCTACTGCGAAAAAACTGGGCATACCAATGGATAAAGTGGTTGTGGCCGTGGACAAACATGGCAATACATCCGCCGCATCGATACCACTTGCTTTGGATATCGCGGTAAGGGATGGCCGGATCAATCCAGGTCAGTTAGTGCTACTGGAGGGTGTTGGCGGTGGTTTCACATGGGGAGCAGTGCTTATGCGCTGGTAAGTTATGAAATTTGCTTTTGTATTTCCGGGACAAGGGTCTCAATCTGTTGGAATGATGAGTGGATATTCGGACTTGCCCGTTATCCAGGAAACATTTCAAGAAGCTTCCGATATCCTTAAACAGGATTTCTGGTCTATGGTTAATGATGGTCCGCCTGATGATCTCAATCTCACCATCAATACGCAACCCTTGATGTTAATCGCTGGCGTTGCTGTCTATCGCGCATGGACCAGTTTAGGGGGTTGTGAACCAGCGATGCTGGCTGGGCATAGCTTAGGCGAATATACTGCATTAGTGGTAGCGGAGGTGCTTAGTTTTGCTGATGCACTAGCGCTAGTCCGCTTTCGTGCGCAAGCCATGCAGCGTGCGGTACCGGAAGGAATCGGTGGTATGGCGGCAATTCTTGGCTTGGAAGATGGAGCCATTCAGTCACTATGCCATGACGTTACCCAGCAACGAACCGGAGAATCACTGGAACCGGCTAACTTCAATTCACCCGGCCAAGTAGTTATCGCTGGTCACAAAAATGCCCTATTACAAGGTATTGAAATGGCTAAACAAAAAGGAGCAAAACGCGCGATTATGTTACCCATGAGTATTCCTTCTCATTGCTCATTAATGAAGCCGGCTGCTGATAGTATGCAATTGCAGTTGCAAAATATTGCACTGAAAGCTCCCAAAATCACGATCTTGCACAATGCCGATGTAAAACCACACTTAGACACTGCATCCATTAAAGAAATTTTGATTCAACAACTCGTAAGTCCTGTAAGGTGGGTTGACACAATTCACGCTTTTGCAGCTGCCGGAATAACTCATGTTGTCGAGTGCGGGCCTGGTAAAGTGTTGGTTGGACTCAACAAACGAATTGATCAAAATATACAATATGTATCATTAATAGATAGTGAAGCACTCAAGCAGACTGTCAGTTTAAGGTAATCATCACTATGCATTCGCTACTTACAGTCATGGCTCTACGTATGGAGATATGATTTTGGAAAATAAAATAACACTGGTGACAGGAGCCAGTCGTGGAATTGGACAAGCTATCGCGTTAAAGTTAGGTCAGCAGGGTGGAATAATAGTTGGGACGGCAACCACAGAAAGCGGCGCCAGTGCAATAAGCCAATACCTGCAAAAGGCGAGTATCAAAGGTATGGGTATCTCGATGAATGTTAATGACGCTGAACAAATTAACACGGCCATTCAAATCATCCGTGAGCAATTTGGTGAAATTGAAGTTTTGATTAATAATGCGGGCATTACACGTGACAATCTGTTGGTTCGAATGAAAGACGAAGAATGGGATAATATTTTAGAAACCAACCTAACATCAGTATTTCGTCTAAGCCGGATAGTACTTCGCCCCATGATGAAAGCACGCTATGGCCGTATCATCAATATCTCTTCGGTGGTTGGCGCAATGGGCAATAGCGGACAAACAAATTATGCTGCCGCCAAAGCAGGTCTTTTTGGTTTTAGTAAATCATTAGCACGCGAGGTAGGAAGCCGGAATATTACGGTAAACTGTATCGCTCCTGGATTCATCGATACCGATATGACTCGCTCACTTGCCGATGAACACCAGCAAAGTTTAATTCAGCATATTCCGCTTGGGAGATTAGGACGGCCAGAAGAAGTAGCAGCAGCGACTGCATTTCTGGCTTCTTCAGCAGCAGGTTATATTACGGGCACAACTGTTCATGTCAATGGTGGAATGTATATGGATTAGTGTGAAGCTTAATTTTATTAAACTAGAGGGAAAAATATTTGGTCACAAAAATTTATTAAAATCGTATGATCATGTTTAAAATAAATTAAATATGGAATAATAAGCCGGCAGTCATGTTCTGGTTTGTCTAAAGTATAAAATTTGTTAAAATTCGTTGATTTTTCTTACCTGAGAAGGAAGGTATCTAGATGGAAAATATTGAGCAGCGTATCAAGAAAATCGTAGCTGAACAGCTTGGTGTTAATGAAGCTGAAGTTAAAAATGAATCCTCTTTTGTCAATGATCTCGGAGCAGACTCTCTGGATACAGTCGAACTGGTAATGGCATTGGAAGAAGAATTTGAGTGTGAAATACCCGATGAGCAGGCAGAAAAAATTAATACCGTCCAGGAAGCGATTGATTACGTCACAGCGCATACAAATTAGTCTCTGTTTCTTAAGTAAGAATAATTGGAGTTATTTTGTTCAAACGTAGGGTGGTAATTTCGGGATTAGGTATTGTATCCCCCGTTGGCAACACGGTTTCAAGCGCTTGGGAGAATATTATTGCCGGTCAATCCGGCATTACCAAGATTACCCGTTTTGATGCGTCCAATTTTGCCTCACAAATTGCGGGTGAAGTCAAAGATTTTGATATTCACCAATATTTGTCGGTCAAAGAAGCGCGCAGAATGGATACTTTTATTCATTATGGCATGGCTGCAGCGATTCAGGCAGTCAAAGATGCAGGGATTGAAGACATTACACTTCTTGATCCAGAGCAAATTGGTGTCAATATCGGTTCGGGAATCGGTGGTTTGCCAATGATTGAGAATACCGACGAGGCATATCGTGCAGGTGGTCCGCGCAAAATATCGCCTTTTTTTATTCCTAGCACAATTATTAATATGATTGCAGGCAATTTATCCATTATGTATGGATATAAGGGTCCCAATATAGCTATTGTTACTGCTTGTACTACGGCTACGCACAGTATTGGCAACTCAGCTCGCATGATTGAATATGGTGACGCAGATATTATGATATGTGGCGGGGCGGAATCATGCGTTACACCGCTTGCAATTGGGGGCTTTTCCGCTGCGAAAGCTTTATCAGTCAGCAATGCTGATCCCGCGTCCGCAAGTCGTCCATGGGATAAAGACCGGGATGGGTTCGTGCTGGGTGAAGGTGCTGGAATTCTGGTGTTGGAAGAAATGGAACATGCCAAGCGGCGTGGTGCAAAAATTTATGCTGAACTAGTTGGTTTTGGTATGAGCGCCGATGCGTTCCATATGACAGCGCCATGCGATGATGGAGAAGGTGCGTCACGCTGTATGGCCAATGCACTCAAGAATGCTGGAATGAATGCTAGCGAAGTGGATTACATTAACGCACATGGCACATCCACACCGTTAGGTGATATTGCTGAAACCGTTGCTGTTAAGCGTTGTTTTGGAGACCATGCAAGTAAATTGGCTGTTAATTCCACAAAATCCATGACTGGACACTTGCTTGGTGCTGCTGGCGGGATTGAAGCTGTTTTTTCAGTATTGGCAATTCATCACCAAGTAGCTCCACCCACTATCAACTTGGTCAATCAGGACCCACAATGCGATTTGGATTATATCCCCAATTCGGCAAGAGAAATGAGTATCAAAGTTGCATTGTCAAACTCCTTTGGGTTTGGGGGGACTAACGGAACACTTGTTTTCCGCAGACTATAAAATTCTCTAATTGGCGCATGCGCACGCTACTACGCCTTCTCTTCATTGTCACATTAGCGATCATCTTACTTGTTGGATGGTTCTATCTGCACATTCATTCCAAAATTACGCTTCCTTATGTTCCTTATGAGCTCTCTATACGTCCCGGCAGCAGTTTAAAACATGTTGCGCAGAAACTCGCGCAAGATGATGTATTGATTACCAAGTGGTCATTAATCGTGCTCGCACGCTATCTGAATCGAGATGCAGAGATCAAAGCGGGTGATTATCAGCTAACCGAAAATATTACACAAATAGCACTTTTAGAATACCTTACAAAAGGCGATGCCAGGCATAATGAAATAACCTTCATTGAAGGTTGGACCTTTTCACAATTGAGAAAAATTTTAAATGAACACCCGGCGATAGTGAATACTACTGCCAATCTGAACGACCAAGAGCTGCTCCAGCTTATAGGTGCGGAAGAAACTGCCACTGAAGGATTATTTTTTCCGGATACTTATTATTTTATTAAAGGAGACAGCGATATCGATATCTTGCGGCGTGCCTATCATGCTATGCGAAATCATTTGCAAGCCAGTTGGGCATTACGCACAGAATCTTTACCCTTGGCCACACCTTACGAAGCACTCATCCTTGCTTCCATTATAGAAAAAGAAACCGCTATTGAAAGTGACCGTGCACTCATTGCAGGTGTGTTTGTTAATCGATTGCGTAAAGGCATGCGATTACAAACTGATCCAACCATAATTTACGGATTGGGTGAACAATTTGATGGTAATTTGCGCAAAAAAGATTTGCTTGCGGATCAAGTATACAACACTTATACTCGCGCTGGTTTGCCGCCTACGCCAATTGCGTTGCCAAGTTTAGCGTCTATCCGAGCAGCACTTAATCCTGCCAAAACCGATGCATTGTACTTTGTTGCAAAAGGAAATGGAGAATCAGAATTTTCAAACAATTTGACGGACCATAATGAAGCGGTGAGCAAATACCAGAAACAACAAAAGTAAAGTCATGCCGCCTAATATTCATTGTCAATTTTAACCTTGTGGAGCTACATGATCCAATTTTCCATTGTAGTGCCCACCCTGAATGAATCAGAGAATATCGATTTACTCTTAACACGGTTATTCGCACTCGATTTTAACGCAGATAGCTTTGAAGTGATCTTTGTTGATGACGGATCAAGCGATGGAACGCCCGATAAAGTCCATGCTTGGGAAAAGCGAGCCAATGTTCACTTGATTGAACGGCGGGAAAAACCTGATCTAACCGCTTCAATATTGACAGGCGTAGCAGCAGCCCGCAGCAATATCATCGTTGTCATGGATGCCGACTTAAGCCATCCGCCGGAATACTTGGCTGCAATTGTCAAGCCTCTAATTGATGGCGATTATGATGTAGCCATCGGCAGCCGCTATGTTTCGGGTGGCAGAACTGAAAATTGGCCGTTACACCGGCAATTATTATCGCGAATCGGTGGTTGGATCGCCCGCCCGGTTTGCGATGTTAACGATGTCACATCTGGATTCTTCGCATTTCGCCGCGATCTCGCTGATAAAATTTCCCGCAATGCCCATGGCTATAAAATTCTTCTCGAATTACTGATGGCGCATCACGGAGAAATCCGTGTCACGGAAATCCCGATTTGTTTCCATGATCGCGCATACGGAACATCGAAGCTGTCTTTCGCGCACCAGCGTGCCTATATCCACCGACTACTCACTCTGGCTGGCGGAACGGTCACGCTTAATACGGCAGGCCGTTTTGCTGCAGTCGGCCTATTGGGTGTATTGGTTGATGCAATTGTATTTCAGTGGTTGATTAACAATAACGCCGGGCTAGCCCTGGCTCACTTTGCCAGCTTCTTTGTCGCTGCAACGGCTAACTACGCGCTAAATTCGAAATGGTCATTTCGCGAGCATCATGCAGGCAACTTACAGTGGCAGCAATTTGGCCGTTTCTTGACCGTTGGTGCACTTGCGTTACTCATGCGGGGTGGGGTACTGGCATTATTGATTTATGTCTGGCATGTGCCAACTTTCCTGGCTATTTTCCCGGCTATCGTTGCCACTGCGGTGGTGAACTATTTGGGCTCGGCATTTTATGTTTTTCCCAATGAAAAAGATCTGTCCTCTCGGGATATTCGATGGCGTGCTGCAGCAATTGGTATTGTATTTTTTGCGGTAGCGTTGCGATTGGTTTATTTCGGCCTAGCACAATTGATTCCCGATGAAGCCTATTATTGGCAGTATGCTCAGCATATGGCTCTCAGTTTTTATGACCACCCTCCAATGGTTGCGTGGTTAATCTGGATGGGTACAGGGATTCTTGGGCATAATGAATTTGGTGTACGTATTGGCGCGATTGTTTGTAGCTTAATAGCAATGGGATATCTGTATGCCTTGGCGCATAATTTGTACGACAAATCGACTGCGATGCGCACTGTAATGCTGGTAGCAATTTTTCCCTTTACATTTGCTTCTGGTTTATTGATGACGCCCGATGCCCCCTTGGTTGCAGCATGGGCCGCGCTACTTTACTACATGGAACGCATGTTAATTGCAGAGCAGCGCACAGCCTGGTTAGGAGTTGGTATCGCTTTTGGTTTGGGAATGCTATCCAAATATACTTTGGGATTATTAGGTATTGCCGCATTAGCGTTTGTCATTATCGATCCTGTAGCACGGCGTTGGCTGCTTCGTCCTCATCCTTATCTTGCTGCATTATTGGCATTATTGTTTTTTTCGCCGGTGATTATTTGGAATTACGAAAATGATTGGGCATCTTTTGCTTTCCAATCCAATCGTGTATTGGCTGATGAGTATCGATTCTCAGTCCATTATTTAATCGCTCATATTATTATCTTACTTACGCCCGTTGGCTTTCTTGCTGCAGCAAATGCTTTATGTGCAACCACTAAAACTAGAAATCATTCGATTGAACGCAGGCGTCATTTATTCGTGCAGATTTTTACCGGTATTCCACTGCTTATTTTTTTTATTATTAGCACGTTCGATACACCGCGTTTTCATTGGACGGGTCCGATTTGGCTCGCGATATTGCCCACTATTGCCTGGATGATTGGTAAAACCGATCATTTGAATACTTTCGCCAAACGTGTCATTGCAGGCTGGCGATTGACTATCATTTCTTGCGTTTTTGCTTATGCTTTGGTATTACACTATGTTGTACTGGGCATACCAGGTGTTCCTTATCCTTTGTTCACCGAACATTATTTCTGGAAGGAGACAGCCGCCGAAATTGAGCGGATTGCGGCCGACTTAAAAAAACAAAATGGCATAGACCCTATTATCGCTGGCATGAGCAAGTGGTCCGTGGCGAGCGCACTGTATTTCTATACACGTGGTCATGATGAGAAGCTTGATATCCGTGCACGGAATATGTTTGGGGGTAGTGGTGCTATGTATGAATTCTGGCTTCCGTCGCAAGTACCTACGAATCGCCCCATTATTCAGGTTGGAATGAAACGCCAGCATTTAGAAAAGGTCAAAATTGATCAGCAAGACATCGATATTAAAGAAATGCTTATTCGGCCAGGTCCTATTGAATTTTTGATTATCGAACGTTATGGCACCCCCGTGCGGCACGTATACTATCGTATTTCGCAAGGGTTTAAGGGTGTCAGTTTGCCTGCACCAACGCTTTAAAACCTTATTAGGCGATTGTTCAGAAAACCAAACGTACCAAACTGAATAAATTTGAAGGGATATCGAATTGTGTAATTATGGAATGGTTTTATCATTTCTGGATAATGCCGAGGGATATGGAAAACTGCGACTGAACTTTCATGCTATCTTTAGGTAAATTGTATTTGTTTTTTTTCAATTAAATCTGAAGCAGCTTAAGAGCAACAGTTATACGTTGTAGTATACAATTAAGCCTATCGAAATAATTGTGCTGCCAATCGACGGAGCTACTGTCCAATTTAATTTAAAGGTAATTAATATGTTTCGAGCTTTTTTTGTTTATATTTTACTTGCTCTATTTATTCTTCAAGGGTGCGTGACTTCCAAAGAAATATTTCTGGCCGATGGAACAAAGGGTCATAATATTAATTGCAGTGGGGCCGGAATGAATTATAGCAATTGTCTTGAAAAAGCCGGAGAGATATGCGGTGCGAGGGGATACCAAATACTTAACCAGCAAGGTGAAGTGGTGCTTTTATCAGCTGCAATTCGCGAGTTTAATTCGAGTTCACGGCCAGCTTCAATTGGATACTTGACTCAATCCGGTACAGTTATTACACGTAATTTATTTGTTAAATGTAAATAATAAGTAACGTGATTGATGATGATTTATGTTTTGCAAGCACTGGCACATAGAGTCTGCAACATCGATTAACTGTTTGGGAGTGATGCATCATATCGCCAAGTCGTTAGCCATTTGTTAAATACAAGCTGAGGATAAGCGGCTTCTCCTAGGCTACCGTTGTATCTGCCAAGCGCACGGAAATAATCACCTTTTTCAATGTCAAGGTAGTGACGCAGAATTGTGCAGCCATACCGCAAATTCATGCGCAAGTGAAAAAGATTGTGATGTTGTTGACCAATCACATCAACCCAAAATGGCATGACTTGCATATATCCGCGCGCACCTGCGTGAGAAATTGCATATTTTTTAAAGCCGCTCTCGATTTGAATAATACTTAGCACGAGTTGTGGATCCAGTCCTGAACGTGTTGCTTCATAATAAACAGTTCGTAAGAATTCTTCACGTTCAATTTGATCTGGAAAAAATTTTTCCAATCGGCGGCTCATAGAGATGAGCCATGTAATATTGTCAGCCATAGCGGCATATTCTGCATAGGAAACAGCTTGATCGCTGCTTTCATGAAAGGAAATCGTTTGCATGCTGGCTGCAAGCTGTTCGTAATGCTGGCTATTGGCTAGGACAAAGTTGGAGAAAAAAAGCAGTAGTATTACAAAAATTATTTTCTTCATAATTTATTGATAATAAAAGACAAAATCCCATCAATGGGAATGGTTTGCGAACTCTGATCCATACGCCCCTGATATTCAACAATGTTTTGTTTCAGTCCCCGCTCGCCAACAACAATGCGATGTGGAATACCGATTAACTCTATATCAGCGAACATCACACCGGGCCGTTCATCACGATCGTCCAGTAATACTTCGATTTGTGCATCGATAAATTGTTGGTAGAGTTTGTTAACACTATCTCTTACTTGGCCATTTTTTTGTGCACCAATGGGTACGATTGCAAGTTGAAAAGGAGCCATTGCCGCTGGAAAAATAATCCCGTGTTGATCATGATTCTGTTCGATTGCAGCAGCAACAATACGTGAAATACCAATACCATAACATCCCATTTCCATATATTGCAGACCGCCTGATTCATCCAGATAGCTCCCTTTCATAATTTCCGACAACTTTATCCTCAATTGCAACATACCACCCCCCTCCATACCCCGGCACACCTCCACGATA
>SSFV01000125.1 GCA_008015565.1 Nitrosomonas sp.
ATCAGCAGATCATTACCATCGCCGGCTTCAAAAATATCCGCGGCTGATGTGCCACGCAGCACATCGTCACCGGGCGTGCCCGGAATGACAACACCGCCACCAAAATCGCTACGGCCAAAGATCAGATAGCTCGAACCGGAATATCTGCCCTTCTCATTGGTTTGGGGAGCACCAACAATCACATCATCAAAACCGTCGCCATTAACGTCCCCGGCACCGTTAATCGACCAACCTGAATTATCAAATTGAAATGTTCCGTCCATGCGGACACCGGTATTGCCGTTAAGGCTGGATAAGTCCACCGAGGCTCCAAAGCCCGAGGCGCGCCCAAACACGACATAGCAGGAACCGGAGGAAGGGCCATTCGGGTCGGCATGAGGAGCGCCGATGACCAGATCGCCAAACCCATCACCGTTGATATCCCCAGCACCGCCGACTGACCAGCCTGCATAGTCAGAATCTGCTGCCCCAGTCAGACGGAAGCCGTTATGTCCATCAAGATTGGATAAACTCATGCTCGCATCAAAACCTGATGCCTGACCAAACACCACATTGCTGGAGCCTGGCCCAATATTATTCGGATCGGTGTGAGTCGAACCAATGATCACATCATCAAAACCATCACCATTGATATCACCGGCGGAACTAACCGAGGTTCCAGAAAAATCATCTACATTCTCACCATCCAGACGAAATCCATTGCTGCCATCCAGGCCGGATAAATTCATCACGGCACTAAAACCTGAAGCCTGCCCAAACACCACATAACTAGAACCGGAATTAACTTTGCCGTTCGAATCGGCATCAGGTGCGCCGATAATCACGTCGGCAAATCCGTCACCATTCACATCGCCAGCAGCACTCACTGATTCACCTGAATCGTCACCCAGCACAACCCCAGCCAGACGAAAACCATTACGCCCATCCAGGCCGGATAAATCGGGATGTGCATCAAACCCGGATGCTTTGCCAAATACCACGTAGCTCGAGCCACCTGATTCAGTTCCAGGCGCGCCGATAATCACATCATCCAACCCGTCACCGTTGACATCGCAGGCGCCACTCACCGAGAATCCGAAGTGATCATAAATATTGTCACCATCCAACCGAAAGCCATTATTGCCATCCAGGCCGGATAAACTCATGCTCGCACCAAATCCCGATGCTCGTCCAAACACCACATAGCTGGAGCCGGACATATCTGCATTCAGGTCAGCTCTCCAAGCGCCAATCACCACATCATCAAACCCATCACCGTTGACATCTCCCGCACTGCTGACCGAAGCGCCCGAAAAATCGAGATCCCCGACTCCATCCATGCGGAAACCACTGACTCCATCAAGGTCAAATAGATTCATCGATGCAGCGAAACCTGCAGCCTTGCCAAACACAACAAAGCTGGCTCCGGTATAGAATCCTGAAAAAGACGATGAGTAAGCACCCACGACGATGTCGTCAAAACCATCGCCGTTCACATCTCCCGCATTGCTAACCGAGTACCCCGCTCTTTCACGGCCACCTCCATCCAGCCGGAATCCATTGCTGCCATCCAGACTGGATAAATTAATAACCGGAGTACTCATGGTCAAATCTCCCCAGAAAATATTTTTGAATCGTGATCAAACAAAAAAAAGAACCGCAACCTTCCGCTAAACAAAATCAATCGCCAAATTCGCCCCAACCAGCAGCACCGCATCGTCATTCACATAAGTGTGATAAAAACCGTTCACACCACCGTCGAGCCAGCCGCCATCCAGTACCGTCACGCGATCACCAGCATTGCCGTGGAGTTTGAGGGTATTGGAAGTATCGGATAGCTCGAGCACGCTGTCCGCGGTCAGCGCCAGTGTATTGTCACCGCGGCCGTAGATGCAGATCGTTTCGACGCCTTGAATTTTGTCGCCAATGATTGCTAAATCCAGGTGCTGATCCCTGCCGTCCAGGTGCAGGATATCGTTACCGCTTCCGCCGTCAATAGATTGAAAACTGAGATCGGGCACTTTGATCTGATCAACCCCAGTGCCGCCACGAAACACATCCACCCCGCCACGGCCGATCAGCAGGTCATTGCCGTCACCGGCTTCAAAAATTTCTGCTGCTAATGTGCCGCGCAGCACATCGTCACCGGGCGTGCCTGGAATGACATCGCCGCCACCACCAAAATCGCTGCGCCCGAAAATGACATAGCTGGAGCCAGCCTGCGTAACATCATTCGGACTGGCTTCGGGAGCACCAATGAGCAAATCATCAAAACCATCATCGTTGACATCGCCCGCGCCACTCACTGAGAAACCGGCTTTGTCACCGGCCGCTGCGCCATCCAGACGGAAGCCCGCATTTTCATTCAGATTGGCCAAATCCAGAATGGCATCAAAACCGGAAGATTTACCAAATACCACATAACTGGAACCTGAACCATCCCCCTTGACATCCGCTCCGCCAGCAATGACATCATCAAAACCATCGCCATTGACATCCCCGGCACTACCGATAATCCCACCCGATCCATACAGCCGGAAACCGTTACTGCCATCCAGACTCGCCACATCCAGTGTGGCACCGAAACCGGAAATCCTTCCAAAAATCACGCTATTGCCGACAGTGAAATCATCAATACCATCACCATTGACATCCCCTGCATCACTCACCGAACGGTTCCCGGCTTCCCCAGTTACACTGAAACCGGAATCACCGTCCAGGTTAATCACATCCAGTCTGGCATCAAACCCTGTGGCTTTACCAAATACTACATAACTGACAGATCCACCGACAATCACATCATCAAAGCCATCGCCGTTGACATCTCCTGCGCTGCTCACTGGAGAACCTGAGTTATCACTAATTATCCAAAAACCATTGCTTCCATCCAACCTATTTAGTGATGTGGTGCTGAATCCCGAAGTTTTGCCGAAAAACACATAACTTGTATTCCTATATCCGCTTGCACCAATAATCACATCATCAAAACCGTCGCCGTTGATATCACCAGCACTGCTAACGGAACCGCCCAAATAACTTTCGTAGCTCCCTGCCATGCCGAAGCCGCTGCTGGATAAATCCAGTGCAGCATTAAATCCTGTAGCTTTACCTAATACAACGTAACTGTAACCGTCGATAGAATCTCCATAATAACTGGCAGCTCTTGGAGCACCGACAACCAGATCATCGTAACCATCCCCATTGATATCACCCGCACCGCTTACGGATGAGCCCGATCGCTCCAGAATATGAGCGGTACCGCCATCCAAACGAAAACCATTATTGCCATCCAGACTGGAAAGAGCGATTGCAGCGCTAAAACCTGAAGCTTTACCAAACACTACATAACTTGAACCAAGAGGATAACCATTACCCTCGCTTGGATTTGCAAGAGGGGCGCCCATAATGACATCATCAAAGCCATCGCCATTGACATCCCCAGCATTGCTCACTGAAAAGCCAGAATGATCGCCATCCGTGACTCCATCCATACGAAAACCGTTAGTGCCATCCAAACTGGATAAATTAATGACTGGAATTGCCATGATCAATACTCCTTAAAAAATTTTACTAACTGGGGCGTTTCGTTCCATTTCCGCAATCAACCGAAATAATTATTAGGCTCTTTGATGCTTTCGAAAAATATCTCCTTGATGTAATTAACTAATCACTCTCAAATTAAGCTATTGGGAAATCCGTCGTCACATTTACACCAACCAGTAACACTGCAGCATCGTTGGTGTAGGTATGGAAATTTCCGTGAATACCAGCGTCTTCCCAACCATGCTTCAATCCAGCAACACGATCGCCAGTGTTGCCTGTTACTTTCAAGGTATTGCCGCTGTCCGACAGATTGAGCACATCCAATACGTTCAAAGTTAACGTATTGTGGCCATGCCCCGCCATGTCAATGGCCTCGATACTATTAATGCGGTTGTGAAAGTGTTTTAGATTCAGATTTAAGTGATTCCCGGAGAATTTCAAGGTGTCGGTACCAGAACCGCCATCCACCAACCGGAACCGATGATCAGACACACTTAACGTGTCGTTTCCAGCTCCGCCGTGAAATACATCCGCTCCGCCGCGGCCAAGCATTTTGTCGTTACCAATTCCT
Source organism: Nitrosomonas sp. (assembly GCA_008015565.1). Taxonomy (GTDB): domain Bacteria; phylum Pseudomonadota; class Gammaproteobacteria; order Burkholderiales; family Nitrosomonadaceae; genus Nitrosomonas. The sequence goes on from SSFV01000125.1 coordinate 4,094, forward strand.
GCTACAAAGCGGTCTGCCATTTTGGTACCCACTAAATGATCGGCGTTCGATGTGCCAAGACGCGTCACAGAATAGGTAAAATCACCGCCAAATAGTACATAGCTGGAACCCGCCATCTCAATACCATTCGGATCAGCACCGTCTGCTCCAATCAGAAAATCAGCAAAACCGTCACCATTAACATCGCCTGCGCTACTGACAGATTCCCCTGCAAAATCCCTGCTCACCGCTCCATCTATCCGGAAACCGCTATTACTGTTTAGCGTTGACAAATTCAGGGTGGCGCCGAAGCCCGATGCTTTGCCGTACACCACGTAACTTGAGCCCGAGTATCTCCCGTGTGGGGAAGCATTGGGGGAGCCGATCAGCAAATCATCAAAACCATCACCATTCACATCGCCTGCATCACTGACCGAAAAACCCGATAAATCATAGGCTACACCCCCATCCAAACGAAATCCATTGCTGCCATTCAGCATAGATAATTTCAGGGTGGCGTCGAATCCGAATGCTTTGCCAAAAACGACATAACTGGAACCAGCCCACTTTTTCCCATGCGGATCAACGCCACGGGCCGCGATGATCAAATCATCGAAGCCGTCGCCATTGACATCGCCTGCATTGCTGACCGGATCACTAGAAAAATCATAGGCTTCACCATCCAGGCGAAAACCATTTTTGCCATCGATGCGAGACAAATCCAATGCCGCGCCAAATCCTGCAGCTTTTCCAAATATCACATAACTTGAACCGGCCCATTTATTACCATTGGGATCAGCGCCATCAGCAGCAATAATCAAATCATCGAAACCATCGCCGTTGATATCCCCCGCGCTACTTATTGACCTGCCTAAAAAATCATACGCGGCTAGCCCGTCAATACGAAAACCATTGTTTCCATTTAAGTTGGATAATTTTAACGCGGCATCAAAACCGGAAGCTTTGCCGAATATCACATAACTTGAACCTGAGTAAGCGCCGTTTAGATCGGTGTAATAAGTGCTAACAATAACATCATCGAAACCATCGCCGTTGACATCACCGGCAGTGCTGACAGAAGACCCTGAGAAATCATTAATCGCTACGCCATCCAAGCGGAAACCATTGCAGCCATTGAGACTGGATACATCCAAAGTAGCGCCAAATCTTGAAGATTTACCGAATACAATATAACTGGATCCAGCGTTATAGACATCATTCGGATCCGCGCCACCAGCGCCGATAATCACATCGTCGAAACCATCACCGTTGACATCCCCAGCACTACTGGCTGAACTGAAAAGAAATCGGCTTGGTTCCATCTTAATCAGACGAAAGCCGTTGCTGCCATCGATACCCGTCAAATCCGAAGCAGCACTGAAACCGGATGATTTACCAAACACTACATAGGTAATACCTGGATAAGTAGCACCGGGAGCAAAGATGAGCAAATCATCGAAACCATCACCATTCACATCCCCAGCATCACTAACCATACTGCCTGACGAATCATATGCTAGCGTCCCATCGAGACGAAAGCCATTTTTACCATCGAGACTGGATAAGTTGATAACATGCCTTTTCATCACTAAAACCTCTTAAGGAAATTTTGATTAATTGCCTGCGCGAGTAGATCGTTTCGTTGTATGGCACTCGCTTTCTCGCCTATCCGATTAAAATTGCAGCAGTTCCCCCTACATAAATTCGATCGTCAAATTCGCTCCAACCAACAGCACCGCATCGTCATTCGTATAAGTGTGATAAAAACCGTTCACACCGCCGTCGACCCAGCCGTCATCTTGCACAATCACGCGATCGCCTGCATTACCGTGAAGTTTCAAAGTATTGGAAGAATCGGAGAGATTGAGCACGCCGTCCGCATTTAGCGCCAGCGTGTTGTCGCCGCGGCCGTAGATGCAAAGGGTTTCGATGCCTTGGATTTTGTCGCCAAGCGCGGTCAAATCGAGATGTAAATCCTTGCCATCCAAGTGCAGGATATCGTTGCCGCTTCCGCCGTCGATTTGCTGGAAACTCAGATCAGGCACCTTGATATTGTCAACACCAGCGCCGCCACGAAACACATCCGCCCCGCCACGACCGATCAGCAGATCATTGCCGTCACCGGCTTCAAAGATTTCTGTGGCTGATGTGCCTCGGAGGACATCGTCACCGGGCGTGCCGGGAATTGTAGGTAGTTGGCCGCCGCCAAAGTCGTGGCTGCCAAATACCACATAACTGCTGCTAGCGTCAGCAGCACCCACGATCACATCATCAAAACCATCACCATTGACATCCCCAGCACTACTGACCGATTTGCCTGAATGGTCACCTGCTCCCTCACCATCCAACCGGATGCCGGTGTTACTGTCGAGGATGGATAAGTCCATCCTCGCATTAAATCCCGAAGCCTTACCAAATATCACGTAACTGGAACCAGCATCGGAGCCACTACCGATCGGATCAGCACCATAAGCACCAATAATGACATCATCAAGACCATCACCATTGACATCGCCCGCATCGCTCACAGAAAAACCTAAGATATCTGAGCCATCCACCCGGAAACCGTTGCTTCCATCGAGACTGGATAGATCCAAGGTGGCACTAGATCTTGAAGCCTGGCCAAACACTACATAATTGGAACCATCGCGATAAGCGCCGACAATGACGTCATCAAAGCCATCGCCATTGATATCTCCGGCGCCACTAACAGAAAAGCCCGAGTAATCATCCGTTTCTCCCTTCAAGAGAAAGCCGGTATTACCATCGAGGCTGGACAGATCCAGGGCGTCTGATCCCGATGCTTGGCCAAACACCACATAACTGGTGCTGGCCCTAAAAGCACCGATGATCACATCATCAAAGCCATCGCCGTTAACATCCCCTGCATTGCTGACTGCCATTCCAGAACCATCGAGTCGAAGGCCATTATTGCCATTGAGAGTGGATATATCCATCGCAGCTTCAAAACCGGATTCTTTGCCAAACACCACATAACTGGTGCTGGCCCCCGAGGCACCGATAATCACATCATCATAACCGTCACCATTAAAATCGCCAGCACTGCCGACAGAATAACCCAATCTATCCCATGCCGCACCCCCATCAACTCGAAAGCCGTTGTTACCGTCGAGAGTGGATAAATCCATCACTGCATCAAAACCAGACGCTTTGCCAAATACTACATAAGTAAAGCCGGATAAAAAACCATTAGAATCTGCGGACGGAGCGCCAATAATCAGATCATCATAGCCATCGCCATTGACATCCCCGGCATTGCTGACTGAACTACCACAATGTTCAAGAAATGTTATCCCATCCATGCGAAAACCGTTACCGCCATCAAGGCCCGACAGATCTATGGAAGCATCAAAACCAGAAGCTTTACCAAATATTACAAAGCTGGCACCAGAAGGTACCCCATTTAAGGATTTTGCAAAGGGAGAACCAATTATTACATCGTCAAAACCATCGCCGTTGATGTCTCCTGCCTCGCTGATAGAGTATCCCGACCCATCCACACGGAACCCATTATTACCATTGAGATCGGCCAAGCTGATTACCCCAGATACTGGCACATCCGTGCGCACAGCCAAATGTACACGCAGTGTTATTCCACTATTGGAAAAAATACGGTAATCACCATCGACACCATTATCGGCCCATCCGTCGCTAAGTCCATTAACACGATCTTCTGCATTACCACTCACGGTAAAAGTATGGGTGGTGTCTGACAGACTGAGCAGGTCTGATAACGCCAACGTCAAGGTATTATCGCCATTGCCAGTCATATCAATGGTTTCAAGACCATCGAGCTTATCGTGGAAATCGGTCAAATTCAGATCCAAACCATTCCCCATCAATTTCAGCGTGTCGCTGCCCATGCCGCCATCCACCCGTTGAAAATTAAGATCAGCGACCGAAATGGTATCGTCACCGGCATCACCGTAAAATATATCGGCTCCACCCAAACCATTAATGAAATCGTTGCCGTCACCCGCTTCAAAGCGCTCTGCCAGAATCGTGCCTACCAAAGAATCATTTCCGGATGTACCCCGGTACACGGCTTCATTTAAGAAACCTCCACCAAATACCACGTAACTGGCACCCCTACTCCCGACACCCGGAGCACCAATAATCAAATCATTAACACCATCATCATTGACATCTCCGGCACTGCTAACCGAACTACCAAACTCCCCGCCCCTTCCTTCCAAGCGAAACCCATCCTCACCATCTAAGCTGGACAAATCCAAAACCGCACCAAACCCGGACACTCTGCCGAATAATACGTAAATGGCCTCGTTTTCAGGAATGCCAATAATCACATCATCAAAACCGTCGCCGTTGACATCTACAGCGCTGCTAACTGAAGCGCCAGAGAAATCTCCCTCTCCCCATCCATCCAAGCGAAAGCCGCTATTGATATCAAGATTAAATAAGTTCAATGTAGCAGCAAAACCGGAAGCCTTGCCAAACACTACATAAGTGGCACCAGACCTATCGCCATTTGGCCCGGCATATGGTGCACCAATAATTAAGTCGTTAAAACCATCACCGTTAAAATCACCGGCACTGCTGACAGAATAGCCTGATCGATCCTCTCCTGACGCATCATCAACACGAAAACCGTTATTGCCGTCTAAGCTAGTTAAATCGATCGTAGCAGTAAAACCGGAAGCCTTACCAAACAATACCGCAGCGCTGGAATCCCCGATTCCCTCATTGATAATCAAATCAGAAAAACCGTCGCCATTGATATCTCCCGCGCCATTCCCCCATGCCCCGTTGAGGCGAAAACCATTACTGCCATTTAAATTGGACAACTCCATTAGTGCATCAAAACCGGTAGCTTTGCCAAATACGACATAGCCGTTATAACTGTCACCTACAATCACATCATCAATCCCATCGCCATTGATGTCTCCGGCACTGCCGACTGAAATACTTTGTCCTTCACTTACCACATCCAACCGAAACCCGTCGCTACCATTCAGACGAGACAAGTTCATATCCGCAGCAAAACCGGAATTTCGCCCAAACACAACATAAGCGGTAGCGGGGTAGTCACGCGGCGGGTAAGCATGGTAGTCATAAAAACCACCAGCTCCAATCATGACATCATCGAAACCATCACCATTGATATCGCCTGCATCGCTGACTAAAAATGGGTTTGAAGGTGAACTATCTGAAAAGCTGAAACCGTTATCACCGTTCAAATTGGCCAAACTTTCCACCGCATTAAAACCTGATGCTTTTCCAAATACGACATAAGCATAGCCCTCGGGGGGGCTATCTACATAACTATACAGAGCCCCCACCATTACATCATCAAAGCCATCGCCATTGATGTCTCCAGCACCGCTGACTGAGACACCCGAGTAGCCAAATTGAAAACCTGGTTCCCCATCCACGCGAAACCCATTACTACCATTGAGAATGGATACATTAATTATCGGGGTTGCCATGATCAAGATCTCCTTTGAAAGGAATAATCGATAAAATTAATTACACAAAAGAATTATTTTTTATACTTTATGAAATAATTTGATCAGAACTATTCTGGAAAATTCAAGTAACAACTTGTTCAATAAGGTATTAATCCTACATTAATTTAATACTTTATAAGCTTAAGTTTACATTTTTAAGTAAAAACTGATTTGACTTATGACAACATCCTTTAACGTGCTAATCCTCGGTCATGGTGAGATGGGCCAGGCAATGGAATTCCTGCTTAAAGATCACCATTCATTGGCTATCTGGGAAAAGTTTCCGCATATAGATCACTCATACACTTCATTAGATGAAGGCATACCTCGAGCGGATATCGTGCTGTTCTGCCTGCCGGTCAATCC
>SSFV01000012.1 GCA_008015565.1 Nitrosomonas sp.
CCTCAGTAAAATTCTCAATTTCAGAAAGCAGCGCAACGAAGACACCGCTGAGTTAGAGAAAATTATTGGTCTGTTTGGTTAAATGCCAGTTTTTTACAAGCTCTTTTTTCATAATCTAATAATTCATTACCGATAAACTTATTCCATTCTGACAAAGTAAAATGTCGTCCGGCTACTTCACAGGCGTGGGCAGCAAGATTTGCTGGACGGGTATCCCACACTACCCATCGTTTTTCTTTCTCATAATTCAATGTTGAGAATAAGATTTTACTATTAGAGAGAAAATATGTTCCCCAAATCTCATTTACCTCATTTGCATTATTATGTTGCTTTCTTACAATTACATCACCGGTCGCCACATCCCACAAAACCCAAAGAGAAGCTTCGCTTGTGCTAATGGCGAGTTTTCCGTCTGGGCTAAAAGCAAGGCCGGAAATTGAGCTTTCCTCATGACCTGGTTGAATTCTACAATCTTCTTTGAAACCTTTATAACACTCACCGGTAGCTGTTTCCCATAATTTTATTCCCTCATAACTATCGCTGCTGGCCATGAGTATTTTTCTATCTGGGCTAAAAGCCGCCTTCTTAATAGAGTCATCAGCATTTCCTTTTAGTGGAATTTCCTTTTTCTTAAAGGAAACTGTATCCCAGGATAATAAAATCCCATCCTCTGTGATACCGTAAATTTTTTTATTATTTTGAGTAAATGCTACCTGTCGGAGAAATGAATTACCCGATGCACTAAGTTTTTTTACAAAAATACTTTTATCGGAAGTCAGCGACCATATTTCTAAAGCCGTGCCATTATCATCGTTTCCGCCCAGGAGTAATTGTTTGCCGTCTTGGCTTAAAGCGATGCTGCGAAAAGCAATATCGCTGCTAGATATTTTATGTGTTAAGACAAATTTTCCAGTGGTACTATCGTAATCAAATACCTTGGCTACGGAGTAATCTACAATACTTGCAATCCGCTTTTCATTATGGCTAAACGCAAAGTCTATGTTTCCATCAATGTCAGTTTCGCTTAGCTCTATCCATGACTGTGAGAGGCTTTCGCCAGCCGATACATTCCATATTACAAGCCTACCATCTTTTCCGCCGCCAACAATTTTTTTCCCATCAGGGCTAAATGCCAAGCTATGTAAGCTTCGGACATCGTTCCACGTATCCTTGAGCTTGATCATCTGATTTTTATCATTGGTTTTAAGGTGATTAATATTCCAAACAGTTAGCAAACTACTTGTTATGCTTACTTCATTGCTAACAAACTGATTACCAGCGGAGCTAAAAGCAAACAAATCGTGGCCCGCTTTATCAAGCAAGATTTCACCATTCTTCAATTCTAATTTTTTCTTAAGAACTTCATGGCTATCTATATTCCAAAACAACAAATTACGTAAATATTTACTAAGAAGATGCTGGCCATCCGGGCTTACTGCGGTCGGTTCCTTGGTGGCTTCTTCAGATGGACTGGAAATTTGCCATCTTTTTACCTCTTTGAAATCAACCAAACTCCACATTCTCATATGATAATCGCTATTGCTACTGAGGACTGGATAACTGATTGCTAACCCATTACTTGTTGGATGGAAAACCGCTTCAATAGTACCGCTCTTATGGCCACGCCAGGCTTTTAAAACCTTTTTTGTAATCACATCCCAGAGCTTTAACATACCGCCTTCAGTAGCAGTTAATAATTGTTTACCATCTGTGCTAAAAGATATGCTTGTAATCTTTTGTGAAGTTGTGTCGCCATTACCCGCATTTTTATCTACTATTAACTCATGTTTTTTACCATCGATAGAATCCCAGAATATGAGATCACCATTTTTACCGCCTGTAACAACTTGCTGATTATCTGGACTGAAAGCAACAGCGCTCATTGCGCTATCAAAATTTACCCATTTTTTTGCCACCTTATCCTGGTGTATTTTCCATAAAATCAAGCCATCATCGCCTACACTGGCTAAATAGTTTCCATCCGGGCTGTAAATGGCTTTATGAATATCTTGCGTGTGTCCGTGTAAATATTGATGCGTGTGTGATGACAGCAATGTTGATAGGAGGGCTTTATAAGCTGTCGGATTATCAGGCTGTAATTGATAGGCTTGCGCAGCCAGCAAGTGCGCATGAACCGGATCTCCATTCATATCACCGGGATTTTGGATTGCAGAATTAGCTTGAACATAAAGTTTTTCAACCAATGTGGCATCCTTTTGTTTCTCTGCAGTATAAAAACCAAAAGTTACTGCAACAAGCAATCCAATCAGTACGATAATCGTAAATCTTACCAACCGCTTGGTTATTTGATGCTGCTTTAAATCTTCCCCGACAATCTCATCTTTTGAAACACCATGCAATGTTGCTGCAATCGTTGCTGCTGCGTCCAAGAATAAGGGATCCCTCAGCGATAATTGGCTTTCTCTTTTTTGTTGCCGGAGATCAATATAGAAAGGTTCAGCAGTAAAAACATTTCTCAAATTTTGCGGAAGTACGGTAGTTAAATTCCAATCAAAATCGTTTCTTTCGCTATCCCACCCTATGTCGCCTTCAGTTAAGACAATTAAAAGTGTATTTTTTGATTTATTTTCCAACCAATAACTGACTTCTTGTTGTACCCATTTAGATGCTGCTGCTCCAGGTGATGCGAGTAAGATAAAATACTGGGAATCGCTTAGCGCATTTAAAATTGTTCCCCAAAGCTCGGGGGCAATCGAAAGATTTGTATGATCGCGAAAAATATGCAGAGCACGAATTTTATTCCAGGGTCTCGCAATGCGATGTAAGGCTGTATGTAATGCTGGTGCTAATTTCCCGTCTGCTGCATGACTGTATGAAATAAATGCGTTATATGCCATTCATATGCTCCATCTAATTTGCTCAGTATAAAAAATCTGCTCACTTTTTTATACACTCCTTCTCAACCAAGGAGCGTATTTCATGAGAAACCGACTTATAGTTTCAGCAACCTTTTCAATTCTCCACGTTTCAGAAATTTTTCATTGACGTACTTGAGGTGAATTTTCGCCACCATATAGCCTAGTAAAGTAATGCTCGTTTTAAAGATGAGTCTGAATCGGGAAGCGGGCATTAGCCAGTGGAGTATGGGAACAGCCATGGCGATGATTGAAAGTACAGCAAAAATAATCATTGCGCCTACTGAAACGGTGGTATTCCAAGCAAGCGCTGCAAAAAAGACTATGCTTATCACCGCAATAACACCGGTTAATATTGCCGCAATTTTGTATTGGGGGATCAAATGCCAGGCTTTTGAAAATACTTCTCTGGCAATTTCCAATTGATGATGCAGGTCTTCACTTTGTTTGTTGGTTTCTTGCTTCATCGCCATTAAAGGCTCTAGTTGGCGGAACCGCCAATCGGCACCGGCGGCGTCGATGTCGTAATTGCCCCAGGTGCCGGGCCTCCCTTCTTTGCGGTGCTGTTGCTGTAACAATTCAAATTCGCGCTTAGTAATTTGATAGCCGCTTGCCATCAGTGCATACGCTTCGACTTCGGTGAAGGTATCCAAATCAGTGCGCATGGCTGCGATTTTTTCTTGCAAATCTCGATCAATACCGTACGAAGTTTGGTTGCTGCTTTTGGACGCTGCTGATCTGGGATCTTCGCAGCCGATCCAATTGAGAGGATCATCCTCTAATTCTTTGCGAGTGTTCACACCTGCATGACTATCCAAACGGCTGCGTAAATCCTGGTATTCTGCTTCGCGTACCCGGTCTTGCAGAATAGAGGTGGTGCGTAATAAAACACCGGTTGGGGTGTCCGATGGTTGCAGCACATCTCCCATTTGCCCGCAAGCGTCGCTGCAAAGAATGCGTGTACAGCCTTCGCTGAGCAGTCCTGCAACCCCCTGATTATCATGCACACCGCCATCTACCAAGCGAACCGTGCGGTTTTCATAGAGTCCGGTGATGGTGAGCGGTTCGAACATGCCCGGCACACAAGCTGATGCCGCGACTGCATAACCTAAGCGATATTTCTTTAGCTCATCCGTAGGCGCATCATCGTAGTATACCCGCCGGTAGCGCCTGTTGATGTCGATTTCACCGAGAATATGACCCGGCGGTTCGCCCATGGAATTGGCAGTAAACTGCCAGTTGTGCCCTGAATTGAGAGAAGAGCTGTTCAAAATTAATGCAGGCACTTAGGCGTGCCGTTCCCAGTTGCAAAATTTTGGTTTAAAGGATTTCACATCTGTCACACCCTCGGGCTTGATCAGTAATTCCGGCATGGTACGCGGCTCGCTGTTGCTATTGTTTTCGCCAATTTTCTGATAAAGCATAGCTTCGTAAAATTCACCTAGGCGATGACTGCGTGAGTAATCTTTTTTGCGTGAAAAGAAATCCCAATTATCTTTCAGGCTTGCAAAGGTCTGCATTTTGATATTGGTTTACACGCCTGCAAGAAAATTTTCCTGCACCCGGCGTACGATTTCAATGTAGTCTTCGCGGGTAATTTCATAATCCGCTTTGGTTTGCAGCAAATTCTGCACTTCCAGGTAGTAATGCGTCCCAACAATGCTGCCGCCGGAAACGGTGGAAATAGCTGCCACGGTGCGCAATGCATCCATTTCCGCCAATCGTGCCAGAACACCCAGATGGAAGAAGGAAGCCCGGAATCCCCCACCGGACAGCGCAAGGCCAACTGTGCCGCTACCGGATGTGAGTGCACGTTGTGCGTTTTTTTCACCAACAATGATCGCCAATGCTTTCCATGCGGGATCCCAGTTAACTGGGTTGTCGGCTTCCTTAGGCGGGACGATACCTTGCAAATAAGCAAGCTGGCGCAGTTGCATGAATACTGTCCGCCTTTTCCAGTTGTCCGCGTTGGTGGCATCGGCTTTTTCCAGCCATACTCCCGCTTTCTGGTATTCTTTTAAGCCGAAGTGCGCCTCTGCCAGGGTGAGCAGATGCCAGAATCTATACTCTTCAATGATACTTTGATCTTGTTCGAGCCATGCCGGAACGATTGCTATGATCTGTTGCCGGAAAGTGTCGGCTCTCTCCTTTAGACGGCGGGCCTCTTCCGATGAAGTGTTACTGCGATGAGCAATGCGGCTGGCCCGGTCAGCCAGTATATCCAGGATAAATGCGGCATTGACACCACCATACCCCATGTCTTGCTGGGGATTGCGCTCAAATGCAGCGCGATAGAAAGCTAAGGATTCATATAAATCTTCAATCTGCCCGAATTGCTGCCATTTGATTTTACAGGCTGCACCACCCAAGCAAAGTGTTTCCGTATTTTTATTGGAATCATTTCGCAGACCAATTTCTTCCAGCAAAGATATGGCTTGATCCAGTCTTTTTCTAGCAGGAATTTCTTCATTTTTATAGATGCATAAGGCAAGTTGTTGTATAGCCCACACTTCATTATTTGCGGTTTCCGCTTGCCACCATTCCTGCTCTGCTGGCGTGGGTTGTGGCAATCGTTGATTTTGCAAATTTTCCCGGACTTTTTTTAATAATTTGCTAGCAAAATAGAACTCACTTTTCTCTTTCAGGATTTTGATGTTGTCTTTTATCTCCACAATATCAGTCGGAAAGCTCTGATGTGCGATAGCTTGTTTTATTTTTATCACTAATTCTGGCTTCTGGTCATTATTTTGTGACATATAAGCTCCCCTTGGGTGAGTTTGAGTACTTGAAAATAATTTCCTATGATACTGATTGAGCGGTAGTCTTGGAGCCATAAGATGGCTTGTATACACGCTTACAAACAAGTTGAATCGTTATTTAGTGTTGATAGTGTTGATTCTGCTGTAGCAGATATTAGTGTATCGTATTGCTGCTACCCCACCTAATAATCGAGTATTGCCATAAGTCGGCATAAACACTGAAATGCTTTTACATTAGCGGGCGTGTCATCGATATTTAGATGGTGTGACATAGTGATACAGTCATGCACCATGACCAGCGGGGGTATACCATACTCGTGTACGGTTAATGTTTCCTTTGGATTCGAAGCTTAAGTCATTGAATGGTATAAATTCAAAAGCGTTTAAGATTTTTACATAGTGAATAGGCTATGCGTCAAGGCACTACTGCATGTTATGAAATATAATTGTAACTAATTGATTATATTTTTCCATTTTTTGCTAGAGACTGCTGATTCCAAGTTCCACAATGATTCATGACGTATCCTATTTTGCTATGGGGTGGTTTGCTACAGACCAGGGATCGCAATATACTAGTAAGGCTTTTACCAAAGTTTAAATGGATCTCAATATTTATATCAGCATGGATGGTAAAGCAAAACTTGGAGGGACAATGTGTTTGTCGAGCGCTTGTGGTGCAGCGTTAAATATGAAGAATTTATTTCAATGCCTAAGAATCAGCGCCTGAAGTCAAGCAATCGCTGGTAGAGTATTTTCGATATTACATGTAAACCTGCATCATCAGAGCATGATAGCAACACACGATCAGGTCGATTATGAATCCATCATGTTGCCGAGGGCAGATTGAGGGCTGGGAAAATAACTTTTAAAACTCCTGCCCAAAAATTGGCTCCACTTCTTTTTAAAATATAGCCCCTCATTGTATGCTCCCATTTAAAAATGGGGAAATTACTATTTGGAATGAATCAAACAGAAAAGACTCTGAAAAAACCGGACCGCTTTACGAATCGTATTTTATAAAGCCCACTATAGACAGCAAAATTTAAAAATTCTGCTTGTCATCTTTATATTAAACTGTAACAAATTGATAATTAACGAATTCTCTTTTTTGCGGCTATTGAGTGATGGAGAAACACACTCAACCCAGTCTATTTCTAAATATTTTCAATGCACATCATTTGAGATTTTTAATGTTTTAAGAGATGTGAGTGAGTTAGGAATCAATCTAATCGAATTTAACAATAAAGGTTATTGGTTGAAAGATTCTATTAATTGGCTAAACTCCGAATCTGTTCTAAAGAATATAAATCAGTATCCAAATGTTTATCCTTTTGATCTGATTATCACTGATTCTGTAGATTCAACTAATAATTTTTTGATTAATAGATTAGAAAAAATAGAAGAACAGGAGAACTATAAACGTATTTTAGTCATTGCTTCTGAGCTGCAAACTAACGGACGAGGTCGATTGGGGCGGTCATGGGTGAGTGGACTAGGGGAAAGCCTTACATTTTCAATGGGTTGGTATTTCAATTCAGATATTTCAAAGTTATCAGGATTAAGCTTGGTTATCGGTATTGCAATAATTCGCGTTTTTAATTCTTTATCTATTCACAATGTGAATCTTAAATGGCCTAATGATATTATTTTTAATTACAAAAAATTGGGGGGGATTTTGATTGAGTTTCGGCAATCAAAACCAAATCGATTACCTTTCATTGTGATTGGTATCGGTATTAATTTTAATCTTTCCAGAAATTCTAGATCGTTAATTAAACAAGATGCTACCGACTTATTTGCAATAACTAATAAAAATATCGATCGTAATTTAATGTTAAGCGCACTACTGTCTGAATTACAGAATGTTTTAATTAAATTTGAGAAATATGGCTTAAATTATTTTATGGAAGAATGGATAAATTATCATGCGTTTCAGGGCAAAAAAGTATCTTTGTATCTTCCTGATAACTCTGTGATTGAAGGTACGGTAGATGGAGTAGGCCATGATGGTTCATTAATTTTAATAACTAAAGCAGGTAGAAGTTTTTACAATATTGGGGACATTTCTTTGCGGTTGAAATAATCTAATATGTCTCATATCTTAGTGATTGATTCTGGAAATTCCTTTATTAAATGGGGGCTAAGTGCAAATAAGCTTTGGGTTAATTCTGGAAAAATTTCATTTTCTGATGTTACATTACTAAAAGAAGAATTTGATCGGTTACCTAAGCCTGAAATGATAATCGTATCGCACGTTGCACGTGCCGATACAAAAAATAAATTAGATAGGCTTCTTTCCATTTGGCCAGTTAAACCATATTGGCTAGTTTCACAAGCATCTCAATGTCACGTCTGTAATAGCTACGCCGATCCTGCCCAATTAGGAAGTGATCGATGGGCTGCTTTAATTGCAGCTTGGGATATCTATCATCGACCTTGTTTAGTTATAAGTGTTGGTACTGCTATGACTATCGATGCATTATCCGAGTCAGGAGAATTCATAGGTGGGATTATAATTCCAGGAAAGGAATTGATGCTTAAAGGTCTTTGGACTGGAACTCATTTAAAAAACGCCGCGGACGGAAACTATCAAGATTTCCCGCAGAACACGCAAGATGCAATCGAAAGCGGTATGATTCAATGCTTAGTCGGAGCTATAGACAGGATGAATAATTTGCTTTCGATGCGACTTGGGAGAGCTATTGAAAACAGTATTATTACTGGTGGCGGAGCATCAAAGCTGTTACCATTTATCAATATTCCAGTAAAGCAGATAGACAACCTGGTTTTAGAGGGATTAGTATTAATTGCCAAAGACCTTCAAATAACCAATTCTTTTTCTCCCCTTAATTAATTTTTTTCGCTCATGGCTTCGTTCCTAAATGCTTCTTTTTATATATCGGTGAATAATATTCGAGATTTGCCACAGCATTCAGGCATCGAGATTGCATTTGCCGGTCGATCCAATGCTGGTAAATCGAGTGTTATTAATACTCTGACTAATAGGAATCGCTTAGCTTTCGTTAGCAAAACACCTGGGCGAACTCAGCAAATTAATTTTTTTAGGTTAAATACTGATCAGTTTTTTGTTGACTTGCCAGGATATGGATATGCCAAAGTGCCCCTCCCAGTTAAAAAGCATTGGGAAGATTTATTGAGTACATATTTAAGAACACGGCAATCGCTAAGGGGTTTAATATTGATAATGGATATTCGCCATCCATTAAAACAACTAGATATTCAAATGTTAGATTGGTTTATTCCTACTGGAAAAGCAATCCATATTTTACTAACTAAAGCTGATAAACTCAGTAAATTGCAGGCAAACAAAACATATGATGTAGTAAATTCATATGTCCATAAAACCTATCCACAATGCAGTGTTCAACTATTTTCTAGCGTCGCATCTTCTGGGATCGAGAATGCTAATAGTGTTATACGTGCATGGTTACAGAAATAAAAGTAGATAAAATATATGTAATTTTAGCTAAGACGGCTTAAGTTCACTGTGCTCTAGTTGCTTATACATTTGTTTATAGTGGCAGTAAATTAATTGTTTTTTTATTGCAATTGGAATTCATATAAAATACTAAATACCTATTTAATATAGAATATCAGTTGCTTATGATTTGGATTCGATTCAGAGATAAAAAACCCCCGGTTAAAGGGGAGTAAAACCGGGGGGAGCTGCCTTAATATTACTTAAGGCCCTGTCTCAGGGAGGGAAGACAGGGGATGCGATCAAGATCGTCCGTTCTTAAGAGAATAGAACTGTTTAATAAGTTCCCGAAGTTATTTTTTATTTTTTTTATTTTTTCAGTAATGATCTCATATAGCCAATTTCCTCAGAGAAGAATGCGTCGCATGAGGCGTGATGAATTTTCGCGTCGTCTTGTACAAGAATCTCACCTTATGGTGAGTGATTTGATTTATCCTGTTTTTGTTCTGGATGAGAAAAATTATACTGAACCTGTAGCATCAATGCCGGGTGTACTAAGACAAGGTATTGATAACTTAATGGTTCAAGCAGAAAGATGCATGCAGCTGGGTATTCCTGCGCTTGCGATCTTTCCGGTTATTGATACAGCATGTAAGAGTCTTGGAGCCGAGGAAGCCTATAATCCTGATGGATTGGTTCCGAGAGTTATTAGGCAGTTAAAAAAGAATTTTCCGGAATTAGGCGTAATAACAGACATAGCACTAGATCCGTACACCAGTCATGGTCAGGATGGTCTGATTGATCAACAGGGTTATGTGTTAAACGATGAAACAGTAAATGTTCTATGTCAGCAAGCAATGGTGCATGCACAGTCCGGAGCCGATATTGTGGCGCCATCCGACATGATGGATGGCCGTATTGCAGCAATTCGAAGTGCTTTAGATAGTAAGAATTTTATCCATACGCGTATTCTGGCTTATTCAGCTAAGTATGCTTCGAGTTTTTATGGACCATTTCGAGATGCAGTTGGATCAGCGGTGAATCTTGGAGCTGGTAATAAATATACTTACCAGATGGATCCTGCAAATTCAGATGAAGCGTTATGGGAAGTAGGGTTAGATCTCAATGAGGGGGCCGACATGGTAATGATTAAACCCGGGATGCCATACTTGGATATCGTGCGCCGTGTGAAGAATAAATTTGGTGCGCCGACATTTGTATATCAAGTTAGTGGTGAATATGCCATGCTCAAAGCATCTGCAATAAATGGATGGTTAAGTGAAGAGTCTTGTGTGCTTGAATCTTTACTCGCATTCAAACGAGCGGGTGCAGATGCAATTTTAACTTATTACGCATTAGAAGCGGCTTCTTGGTTAAAGAAAATTAAACCGTAATGACCATTTGCAGATTTGATTTTTTATAAATTACGAGTATTGGAAAATAATTTCGCAATAGGCTGCTGGCGAGAGGTGTTATACCAAGAATTCAGAAAACTCTACAGAGATCGCTATGAGTCATAATCTGGTGTGTGTCAGAACAACTGATCTTTAACTTCTCTCGTTTCTTTAGGAGATTGGTCAAAATAAATTGGAGTTTCTGCGAGTGGCGGAAGTTGTTCATTGAAAAAATATTCCGTCATGGTTCCAGAAGTTTCTCTAAACCCCGTTACTGGATTAATTTTTGTGGCAAGCACGCCATTAGGGATTTTATATTGTGCTACCGGAGTGCCTTTTATCGCTACATTCATATAATCAATCCAAATAGGTAATGCCACGCGGCCGCCGGTTTCATTATTTCCAAGTGACTTAGGCTCGTCATATCCCGTCCATGCGATCGTAACCAGGTCTTTTTGGTAGCCGCAAAACCAAGCATCTATAAAATTACTAGTAGTGCCTGTTTTTCCAGCTAAATCAGGGCGTCCTAGTTGCTTGGCTTTAACGGCCGTTCCGTAATTAATCACATCTTGCATCATGCTTGTCATGATAAATGCATTACGTGGATCAAGCACTCGCTTTGCCCCATTTGAAATTGTTAGTGGCTGGAACTGTTCAAGTATATTGCCTTTTTCATCCTCAATACGTTTTATAAAATAGGGTGAAATACGAAAACCTCCGTTTGCAAAAATGGCATATCCTGCGGCCATTTGCATGGGCGTTGCCGAACCTGCGCCTAAAACCATCGGTAGATAGGGGGGGTGGCGGTTTGCATCAAAACCAAAGCGGGTAATATAGTCTTGCCCATATTGTATGCCGATAGCTTGTAAAATTCGGATGGATACAAGATTCTTTGATTTAACTAAAGCAGTGCGCATGCGCATTGGTCCTTCAAATTTACCATCAAAATTTTTGGGCTCCCACAGTTGGTTGCCCGTTTGCGCGGCGCTAAATGAAAGCGGGGCATCATTAATAATGGTGGCTGGCGTAAAACCTTTTTCCAGAGCAGCTGAATAAATAAACGGCTTAAAACTGGAGCCAGGTTGCCGCCATGCTTGTGTGACATGATTAAATTGATTTTTATAAAAATCGAAACCGCCAATCAAAGCGCGTATGGCGCCATCATTCGGATCAAGAGAAACAAGGGCTGCCTCTACTTCCGGGAGTTGAGCGATTTGCCAGATATTTTTATTATTTCGCTGTATGCGAATTAATGCTCCGGGTGTGATATATTTTTTCTCAGCTTCTTTCTTATTGCTTATAAACTTTTGGGCAAATTTGAGACCTTCACCACTGATTTCAACAACTTCCCCACCCTTTCGATAAACCTGGACCGCATTTGGTTTGACGCTAAGAACGATTGCTGGATGAATATCATCACTGTCGTAAATTTCATCCAATACATCATCGAGCGTTTTTTCTTGGTTAGCACTGTACTTAAGCAGATCTATGTGAGCTTCTGCCCCCCGGTAGCCACGACGCTTATCATAATCGATTACATTTTTTCTTAATGCTTGATAAGCGGCTATCTGATCCAATTGACGGATAGTTGTGTAGACTTTTATTCCTTTGTTGTAAGCTTCCTCTTGATAACGATCATAGATTACTTGGCGAACCATTTCTGCGATATATTCGGCGGGCATTGCGAAAATGAGTGATTGTTTCTTAATGGGAATAGGTAGTTTTTCTAACTCACTCAATTCGCTACTTGAAATATGGTTCAAGTTACGCAGCCGTCCGAGTACGTATAGCTGTCGGCTTTTTGCGCGCTTAAAATTACTAATGGGATTATAACTAGATGGCGCCTTGGGTAATCCCGCCAGCATGGCAGCTTCAGCCATATTAATTTCTTGCAAAGACTTACCGAAGTAAGTTTGTGCGGCAGCAGCAAATCCATAGCTGCGCTGACCGAGGTAAATTTGGTTGATATAAAGCTCTAAGATTTTGTCTTTACTGAGATTATGCTCGATTTTAAAGGCTAATAAAGCCTCGCTGAATTTTCTGGTGAGCGTTTTTTCTCTTGTTAGGAAGAAGTTGCGCGCTACTTGCATGGTAATAGTGCTTGCACCTTGCCGTACACTGCCTGCTGAAAAATTTGAATAAGCGGCGCGTAATACTCCAAGATAATCTACGCCTCCATGTTCATAGAAGCGATCATCTTCTGCCGCAAGAATTGCTTGTTTAAGATGGCCGGGCACTTCGGAAATCGTCACAACATTTCTTCGTTCGGCTCCAAATTCTCCAATTAATAAACCTTCGTCACTGTAAATACGCAACGGTATCTTAGGGCGATAATCGGTTAATGTATCTAAGGACGGTAGATTTGAGTATATGACTAATGCTGCAAATCCTATCAATAGGACACCAACCAAACCTAACGCTGATAGAGCAGCGAGTAAATAGTACAAACAACGAGCTAACATGTATATGGGATTAATTTAGTGGAGTGAGGGTTAAATTATAGTTATGGGGGCAATATGTACCCCTTTTCAAAAGATAAAGAGTTTGTCAAATCTGGCAGAATTTACTGCGTTACTTAAATGTATTTTTATGATTTTTACGACGATTAAATAGTTTACATATATTTTATATGGATTGGGTAATTTATAAATTAACCATATTACTGTGACAAGCCAATGTTGAATGGTAGTTTTGATATTAACCTAGATTTTTTCAGAATGAAATCACCTCATTTAATAGGGGTGGATATCAGTTCTTCATCTGTAAAAATGGTTGAATTATCGATGCTTGGTAAAGCAAATCAAAGCTATCGTATTGAGCGATATGTAATTGAGCCGATGCCTGCCGATGCAATGCTCGATGGCGGGATCGTTAATTTGGAAACAGTAAGTGAATGTTTGCAACGCAGTTGGAGACGCATGGGGACCCGTCAGAGAAACGTAGCGCTTGCATTACCCGTGACGGATGTCATTACCAAAAAGATTATTGTACCTGCAGGACAGCGTGAAGATGATCTTGCATTCCAAGTAGAAAACGAAGCGAGTCAGTATATTCCTTTTCCACTGGATGAAATTGACCTTGATTTTCAAATCGTTAAACCAGTACCAAATAATCCGGAAGAAGTGGAAATTCTTATTGCCGCATCGCGTAAAGAGAAAGTGGAAGACCGGGTGGCTGCAGCGTTGTCTGCTGGTTTGAAAGCCGTAGTCATGGATATTGAATCTTTTGCGGCACAAGCGGCATTTGAACAGACTCTGGGTCAATTACCAGAAGGCAGTAGCGATCAAGTAATCGCACTGGTTGATATTGGTGCGACAGTTATGAAAATTAATGTTTTTCATAACGGGGAGCCTGTATACACAAGAGATCAGTTATTCGGGGGAAATCAGCTTACTCAGGAAATTAGCAACCAATTCAATCTTTCGATGGAAGAATCAGAAATTGCCAAACGAAACGGCAATTTGCCCGGTAATTATAAATTAGACGTATTGCAACCTTTTTGCGAAACATTAGCGATCGAAGTTATGCGGGCTATACAATTTTTCTATACCTCTACGCAATACACGGAAGTAAATTATATTTTTATTGCGGGTGGATGTGCTGTGATCCCCGGTTTAAGCGACATTATCGCGTCGCGCACGCAAGTGAGTACGTTAATCGTCAATCCTTTTACAAATATGGAATTATCAAGCCGAGTCACTGCAAGGCAATTGAACACCGATGCGCCTTCTCTTTTAATTGCTTGCGGCTTGGCATTGCGTAGTTTTGATCCATCATGATACGAATTAATCTCCTGCCGCACCGTGAGCTAAAACGCAAGGCGCAGCAACAGCAAATTGCGGTATTAGCGGGCATAATCGGTTTTTTTGGTATTGCTGCAATTTGGATTATCAATTCCATGATTGCTGGAGCAATAGACTATCAAAATGGCCGCAATCAGTATTTGAGTGATCAAATTGCTATCTTGGACAAAGAAATTGCAGAGATCCAAAATATTAAAGCGAGTACGAATGAATTATTGGCTCGTAAACAAATCGTCGAGTCTTTACAGAACAGCCGATCGGAAGTTGTTCATTTAATGGATCAATTGGCGAGGTTGATTCCAGACGGCGTTTATTTACAAAGCCTAAAACAAGTTAATGATGATATTAACTTGATAGGCTTTGCGCAATCCAATGCATGGGTTTCAACATTGATGCGTAATCTTGAATCTTCTCCATATCTTGAATCGGCTTTATTAATAGAGATTAAGGCGACTACTGTAAATAATGCACGCCAGAATGAATTCAATATGAAAGTAAAGCTTACGAATGCAACTTCTGAAGATATACATGCCGAGGAGATGTAGAGTTATTTTAATTCCTTTTAATAAACTGAGTATAAGAACCCCTTGCGATGAATCTACTTATTGAGTTACGTCAGCTTGACATCAATAATGCCGGCAGTTGGCCAGTACCATTTAAAGTATGCGCTTTAATTATGCTATTTATTGCCATTGTAGTTGGCGGCTATTTTTTTGTCTGGCAAGAACAACTGCAAACATTGGAAAATGCCCAAGCTCAAGAAGAAACATTAAAAACTACTTATCAAGTCAAAAAAAGAAGCGCCGTGAATTTATCCGCATTACGGCAGCAATTAAAGGATATCGAAAGTTCATTGAGTGTGCTGTTGAAGCAGTTACCGGATAAATCAGAAATGGAAGCTTTGCTGGTCGATATTAATCAAGCAGGTTTAGGACGCGGACTTCAATTTGAATTATTCAAACCAGCAGCCAGTGAAACAATCAATGCGTTCTATGCGGAACTGCCTATCGCAATTCGTGTAATAGGTGACTATCACGATATTGGGGCATTTGCCAGTGATGTTGCAAAATTACCACGGATAGTGACATTAAACGATATCAGCATGGCGCCTGGTTCTGACGGGAAATTGGTATTGGATGCTGTTGCAAAAACTTATCGTTACCTTGATGAAGAAGAAATTGCAAAGCAGGCCGGGGGAAAATGAATTATGATTAAAGAGTTATTCCTACTAGTATTACTTATTGTTTCTTTGATAATGATAACGGCTTGTAGTAAGAATGATTATAGTGATCTGGAAACATTCATTAATGATTCCGGGAATGGCTTATATGGGAAGATTGATCCTGTACCGGATGTTAAATCCTATAAGCATTTTACGTATCAAGCATTTGATATAGCCAATCCATTTATGCCGCGTAAGAGTGATCAAGCACAGAGTACGATAAATGGCATTCAACCAGATTTAAATCGCAGCAAGGAAGTTTTGGAATCCTATCCCTTAGAAAGTTTAGCAATGGTCGGTTCATTGCAACGGGATGGATCAATCTATGCTTTGATAAAATCACCGGAAGGTACATTGTATCGAGTCAAGGAAGGTAATTATTTGGGGCAGAATTTTGGCAAAATCAATCATATTTCAGAAGCGGAAGTTAAGCTGGTAGAGATTGTACAGGGGGGCGTGAATGAATGGACTGAACGAGTTAGTGCACTCATGCTGAAAAATTAGAAGTACAACCATGTTAGCTATCGACAATGAGAAAAAAGATTCTAAGTTTGGGAATAGTAGCACCGTTGTTTTTTATCGTTACCGCGGTTTTTGCTGAAGAGGCTGAATCAGAGGTAGTTCAGAATACAGTCAATAGTATTCGATCGATTGATATTTCTAATATTCAAAATGGGGAAGTCGTTGCTAAGTTAACCTTAGACCGTCCGCTTGAAACCCTTCCAACAGGTGTTTTATTAAGCAATCCTCACCGTATCTATTTTGATTTCTATGATGTTACAAACGGCCTGGGCAGGACTGTTCAAGACGCGTCAGAGAGTGATTTACATAGCATCAATATTGTTCAAGTTGGAAATCGAACCCGCGTCGTATTAAATTTATCAAAATTGATGAAACACAATATTCGTGCGATCGATAATACACTTTTCATTAGACTGGTTGCAGTAGCGGAGAATCCAGTGGTGAGTGCGCCTGTCCGGTTTGCTGAGGCGACGCCTATTAAGCAAATGAATAGCTTGCGTGATATTGATTTTCGGCGCGGAACAAGCGGCGAAGGTCGCATTATTGTAGATATGACACGAGCGAATACTGGTGTTGACGTTCAACGGCAAGGTAATGATATATTTGTAGAGTTTGTGGATACTTTTCTGCCCGACAGTCTGAGAAGGCGATTGGATGTTATAGATTTTGCCACGCCGGTAAATACCATTGAAACTTCAAAGCGGGGAGATAATGTTCGCATCATTGTGAAATCAGGCGGAAAATGGGAGCATTCGGCTCGTCAATCGGGCACGCAATTTATTCTGGAAGTTCGAGCATTGACGGATGATGAAGAGGAGATAGCAAAACGGAAGCGGGTCGATGGTGGTTATACGGGTGAGCGGTTATCGCTAAATTTTCAAGATGTGGAAGTAAGAGCGATATTGCAAGTTATTGCAGACTTTACCAATTTAAATATTATTGCCAGCGATTCTGTGAGTGGAAATCTGACCTTGCGCCTAAAGGATGTTCCGTGGGATCAGGCGCTGGATATCGTGTTACAGGTGCATGGATTGGATAAACGCAAAACGGGCAACGTTATATTTGTGGCACCGGGTAAAGAAATGGCGGATAGGGAATTGCTTGATTTGGAAGCGAAGTTGCAAATCACTGAAATGGAGCCATTGCAAACTGAAATTCTTCATCTCAATCATCGCAGAGTCAATTCATTAATGTTCGAAGGAATGCTCAGCAAGCGCGGAACAATTAATTTGGATGAAATCAGCAACACCATCACAGTTACCGACATTCCGGTCAGGCTAAACGAAATTAAGAAACGTATCCAAAAACTGGATGTTTTTGAACGGCAAGTTATGATTGAAGCGCGTATTGTCGAAGCGACAGATACATTCAGCCGCAATTTGGGGGCGCGTTTTGGTATACAAAATGCAACGGGACTCGGAGATCAGAACTTAGGGATATCAGGAAATTTGACCGGATCCAGCGCGTTAGCTGCGGGTGGGGCAGCAAGTGGTGCCAATAATCTGAACGTGAATTTACCAGCTGCTGCGGCTACGGGTCTGCTGGGCGGGCCGGCTGCTTTAGGACTTAGCTTGATGAAAATAAACAATAACCGCATTATCAATCTGGAGTTGTCTGCTTTGGAAACAGACCAACGAGGCAGAATTATCGCTAGCCCGCGTGTTGTGACAGCGCATGGAGTAGAAGCAACTATCGAACAAGGCGACCGGGTTCCTTATCAACAGGCAACCAGCAGTGGTGCAACCAGCATACGTTTTATGGATGCGACTCTCAGATTAAGGGTCAAGCCATTGATTACTTATAATGGTCAAATTGATATGGAGTTAAATGTCAATCAGGATAAAATCGGTACGCCGCTTAATGCATTCCTGCCGCCTCCGATCAATACCAAGCAGGTAACGACGAAAGTGTTAGTGGAAAATGGCGGAACCGTTGTAATTGGTGGAATATTTGACCGCACTGAGAACGAAGTGGTTAACAAAATTCCTTTGCTCGGTGATATTCCGGTACTGGGCAATGTTTTTCGCAATACCGCCAAAGTGGATAATAAGCGTGAACTGTTAATTTTCGTTACGCCTCGTATTTTAAGTGAGAACCTTAATATTCAATAACTGCCGATTATTGCCCTGATGGGAAGCCGGTTTGACGCCAGGCTTCATATGCAATAATCGCTACGGCATTGGATAAATTCAGGCTGCGGCTGGTTTTTATCATCGGCACCCGGATACGCTCAGCCTCTGGGAAGGTTTCCATAATGTGAGCAGGCAAACCGCAACTTTCCGCGCCAAATAAGAAAGCATCTCCTTCCATGTACTGTACTTTGTCATAGCGTTGTTTGCCTTTAGTCGTTATTGCAAAGATGCGATGACTCTGCAAGCTCTTGCGGCACTCCATCCAATTTTCATGTACGATCATTCGAGCAAATTCATGATAATCCAGACCGGCGCGCAATAATTGCTTGTCTTGAAGAGGAAAGCCTAGCGGCTTGATAAGATGCAATTGCATGCCGGTATTAGCGCAGAGACGGATGATATTTCCTGTGTTGGGGGGAATTTCGGGTTGATGCAGAATGATGTTGAACATGTAGGTAAGCTGTTTTCTAGGGTGTATAAGGATCGATTGGATTAATTTCTCTGATTGTTCTGGCGATGATCCAATTACTGATTTCAGCCGCTCCTTGCCGGCGAAGAATTTTAGCCAATTCATTGAGTGTAGCACCTGTTGTCATGACATCATCGACGATTGCAATATGCTTTCCTGACAGGTCAATTTTACAATCAAAAGCTTTACGGATATTTTTCTGCCGATCTTTCCAAGGTAATCCGGTTTGGGGCGGAGTATGCTTGATGCGATTACAACTATCAGGCAGCAACGCAATATGTAATTGCTTGGAAAGATAACGGCTGATTTCCAACGCTTGGTTAAAGCCGCGCTCACGCAATCTGATTGGATGTAAGGGCATAGGGATCATAACATCCGGCAGTGTGATTGTTGTTTCTAATTGTGGCATAAGCAGATTCGCCAGAATGGGGGCAATTGCCAAATTTCCTCGATATTTAAAGGCGTGTATCAACGCATCTACCGGAAAGGCATAGCGGACAGCGGCAATGGAACGTGTGAAAGCCGGTGGTTTGGTCAAGCAAGCTCCACATATTTCTGAAGTTGGCACTGGCCACAAACAGACGGGACAATGCGCTGTTGGCAATTGTGGCAAATGCTCAGCGCACAGCGCGCACAAGTCATGTTGGGCGCCGATGCCGCACAATACGCAGTTTTTCTCATTAAATAGTTGCATCTCGAATGTTCAATCGTTGAGTAATGAATGGTAGAAAAATTGACAGCGTTGATTGAATCCTTGATCATCCGAACTAATTGGCAATTAAAATGTTTATTGCCCTTTCAACAGTTAACAGGTAAATCGGCATGAATTACAACTCATTTACAACTTGCAAAACACACGAAGGTATAGTCAATAAAACTGCAAAACCAGAAGATGCGGCACAATGGGGCGTGGCTGAAGTCCGGTCATTACTGGATATGCCATTTAACGATCTGATTTACCGGGCGCAATGTGTGCATCGGCAATATCACGATGCCAACGGCGTGCAATTATCTACGCTTATTTCTGTAAAAACGGGCGGTTGTCCGGAGGATTGCGGTTATTGTCCGCAAGCGGCACGTTATCACACGAGTGTTGAAAACCAGGACATGCTCTCGCTGGATGAAGTGGTTACCGCGGCGGCGGCGGCAAAAGCCAAAGGCGCTTCGCGGTTTTGCATGGGCGCTGCATGGCGTGGGCCAAAGCAGCGCGATATCGAAAAAATGACTGAAATGGTGCGTGCAGTCAAGTCGCTCGGTATGGAAACCTGCGCGACACTGGGTCTGCTCAAACCTGGGCAGGCGCAGCAGTTAAGCGAAGCAGGTTTGGACTACTACAATCACAATCTCGATACCGCACCGGAATATTATGAAGAGGTTATTACCACGCGGCAGTATCAGGATCGTTTGAATACTTTGCAGGAAGTGCGTGATGCAGGCATTAACGTGTGTTGCGGCGGTATTGTCGGCATGGGCGAAACGCGAGAAACCCGCGCCGGATTGATCGCGCAATTGGCCAATTTGAATCCCTATCCGGAATCGGTACCGATCAATCAATTGGTGCAAGTTAAAGGAACGCCGCTTTATGGCACTGCAACGCTCGACTCGTTCGAATTCGTGCGTACCATTGCCGCGGCACGGATTACCATGCCAAAAGCGATGGTGCGGTTATCCGCCGGCCGGCAGGAAATGTCCGAGGCTATCCAAGCATTATGTTTTTTGGCGGGCGCCAATTCCATTTTTTATGGCGACAAATTGTTGACGACGGGAAATCCGGAAGTGGACCGTGATCAAGCGCTGTTGGATAAATTGGGGCTGCACGCGTTGTTATAAATGATTTCAGGTCTGGCTGAGCAGCTTCGAATTCGCGAGCAGCAAGGGTTGCGGCGTGTCCGGCAAGTAATTGAAAGCCCGCAAGCAAGCCATATCACCATAGATGGCCGGGATTATTTGGCTTTTTGCAGTAACGATTATTTGGGGCTTGCCAATCATCCGCACTTAATCGAAACTGCTTGCGAAGGCGCGCATCATTATGGTGTCGGCGCAGGCGCGTCGCATCTCATCAATGGCCATTTCTCGGCACATCATGAGTTAGAGCAGGCGTTGGCCGAATTCAGCGGTTTTCCGAACGCCTTGCTGTTTTCAACCGGCTAAATGGCCAATATCGGTGCCGTCACGGCGCTGGTCGGGCGCGAAGATGCCATTTTTGCCGACAAGCTCAATCATGCATCGCTGAATGACGCAGCGCTATTGTCACGGGCGCGATTCATCCGTTATCCGCATTTGGATTTGACGAAATTGGAAAAGCATTTGGCGGCGACCGATGCGCGGCGCAAGTTGGTTATTTCCGATGCAGTGTTCAGCATGGAAGGCGATATCGCGCCGATCCAACAGTTGGTAGCATTGTGTGAGCGTTATCGGGCGTTTTTGTTATTAGACGATGCGCATGGTTTTGGCGTGCTGGGCCAGCAGGGGCGGGGTAGTTTATTCATGTTGAATCAGATTGCTAACCATTCTCCAAATATCGTGTACATGGCAACGCTGGGTAAAGCGGCTGGTGTGTTTGGCGCATTTATCGCGGCACAAGCCGAAATCGTCGAAACTTTGATTCAATCGGCGCGTAGCTATATCTATACCACCGCCACGCCGCCCTTGTTGTCGCATGCGTTGTTGGCGAGTCTCAAATTGATTGAACAAGACGAGTGGCGGCGAGAAACTTTGGCGAGAAACATTGCGCAATTAAAGGAAGGATTGCAATCGTTACCCTGGAAATTATTGCCGTCGAATACACCGATTCAGCCTTTATTGATTGGTGATAGTAATCAAGCCGTGCAGATCAGCCAGCGACTGCGGGAACAAGGATTGCTGGTGCCGGCGATTCGTCCGCCTACTGTGCCGCAAGGTGCAGCACGGCTGCGTATTTCGCTCTCGGCTGCACACCAGTCGCAAGATGTTACGCGCCTGACACAAGCATTGCTGGAATTGGCAGCGTCATGACGCAATTGCATGTTGAATCTGCCGGAGAGGGGCCGGATCTTGTGTTATTGCACGGCTGGGCGATGCACAGCGGTATTTGGGGCAGTGTGCGGGAGTCGCTGGCGCAGCGCTTCCGTCTGCATTTGATCGATTTGCCGGGACATGGTTTAAGTTCTTTCAGTGAACCCGGAACGCTCGATCATTGGGTTGAAACCGTCAGCGAAACGCTCCCGCAACGCTGCATGCTGGGCGGCTGGTCGTTGGGCGGCCAGATTGCGATGGAATTGGCACTGCGGCAACCCCAACGCATCGACAAACTGGTATTGATTTCTACTACGCCGAGCTTTGCCAAACGCGATGACTGGCAAGCGGGGATGGAGCATAAATTGTTGCAATTGTTTCTGGAAAACCTAAAACTTAATTATGTTACGACGATCAATCGTTTCCTGACGTTGCAAATGAGTGGTGATCGCGATGCCAGCAGAATTTTGTCACAATTGCGCAAAAACTTCTTTCAGCGCGCCGAGCCCGATCCCGATGCCTTGCAAAAAGGCCTGAAAATTTTGCAACATAGCGATTTGCGCAATCGTATCGTGAACATCCAACAACCGGTTTTAATCGTGCATGGCGAAAATGATGTGATCACGCATCCCGCTGCGGCCGATTGGATGCATCAGCAGTTGCCGCAATCGCAGTGCGTGAAGTTCGCGCATTGCGGCCATGCGCCATTTTTATCTTATCCTGAGCAATTTGTAGCTTACCTCAATGAATTCCAGACAAGTTCTTGATAAAAAACTATTGCGTGCTTCATTTGAACGCGCGGCGGACAGTTATGACCAGGCAGCGGTGCTGCAGCGTGAGATCTGCAATCGTATGCTATCGCGTCTCGAATACATCAAATACCAACCGGATGTAATTATCGATGCCGGTAGTGGCACGGGCTATGGCACGCAACAACTTGCCAAGCGTTATCCAAAAAGCCGGCTGATTGCATTGGATATAGCCTGGACGATGTTGTCGCATGCCCGGCCCAATACCGCTTGGTGGCGCCGCATCGTGCCGTTACAACAGCAGCATACGCACTATGTGTGCGCCGATATTGAACAGTTCCCTATTCAAAACGGCAGTGTCGGCATGATTTGGTCGAACCTTGCCCTGCAATGGTGCAACGATTTGCAGCACACCTTTGCCGAAATGCACCGAATATTGCGCGCAGATGGTTTGCTGATGTTCAGCACTTTTGGCCCGGATACCTTGAAAGAATTGCGCCAAGCGTTCGCCAAAGCCGATTCGTATAGTCATGTCAACCGTTTCATCGACATGCACGACATCGGCGATCTGCTATTGAATAACCGTTTTTCTACCCCGGTTATGGATATGGAATACATCACGCTGACGTATGATGACGTAATCAGTGTGATGCGCGACTTGAAAGCGATCGGCGCGCATAATGTCGTGCAAGGCCGACGCCAGGGGTTGATGGGTAAAAAATGCTGGCAGCAGGCCATTGATGCGTATGAAACGCTGCGCCGCGCCGGCAAACTGCCGGCCACTTTTGAAGTGGTGTACGGCCATGCTTGGAAACCGCGCGATCCTCGTTCGATACTGACGCCGGAAACGCGCCGGCAATTGGGTTTGCCACCTTAAGAATGGGACGTGGCTACTTTGTGACCGGCACGGACACCGGAATTGGCAAAACCACCATCAGTTGTGCCTTGTTGCGTGCTTTTGCGGCACAAGGTTTGCAAGCCGCCGGCATGAAACCCATTGCGGCAGGCAGCGACAACGGCCAATGGCTGGATGTCGAACAATTGTTCGCGGCTGGCAATGTGGATGTGACCCGTGAACAAATCAATCCTTATGCCTTCGATGCGCCGGTTTCCCCGCATATCGCCGCGCAGCAGGCAGGAATAGAAATCGATCTGAGCGTAATTCGGCAAGCATATCAGCAACTCAGTGACAAAGCGGATATTGTCATCGTTGAAGGCGCCGGTGGTTTCCTGGTGCCGATCAATTCACAGCAGACCGGTGCGGACTTGGCGCGCGTCTTGAACTTACCGGTAATCCTGGTAGTTGGCATGCGGCTTGGTTGCTTGAATCATGCTTTGCTGACTGCGCAAGCGATCCGTACTGCCGATTTGACTTTAGCGGGCTGGGTGGCGAATTGCATTGATCCGCAGATGACGATGCTGGAGGAGAATATTGCTACGCTGGAGCGGCGGTTGGATGGTCCGTTGTTGGGGCTGGTGCCGTTTGATGTGAAGATGGATGCGCACAAAACTGCCGGCTTTATGGATGTTGTAAGATTAGTATGCCGTGGGAATGCTGTGTACTGTTTATGATATATAACTTCGTTGTAGATTAATTACATATCGACTCTCATGCCTGATAATAATCCGCACTATTGGTCCCACCACGTTACCCAGACCAGCAACGCATTGGATCTCGAACCGGGTGTGTTTACCTGGAATGATCCGTGTAAAATCGCATTATCACTGAAGCATTCCGCTGAAAGTAGTCAGCGGCGCAAGGCTGCGCCGTTTGCGTCGGCAATGTCGATGCTGAGTTTTTACATCAACCGGGCGGGGAAACATTTATCTGCGCAGCAGCGCGAGGTGTTGGAAAAAGCTAAGGATGAGCTGCGGGAATTGTATGGAAAACCGCGGGTCAATATTCGTTAGGGATTCGTTGAGCGACCCGTATTTGTCATTGCGGATGAAGTAAGGGATCTTCGTGAATCTACACTGCAGATTTCTTGCTATGCCCGAAATGACAGGCATGCAGGGTTTTTGCTAGCATGCTAAATCTTGTTTATCAGTCATTATGAGTAGATTCGCCATTTCATGAGTTATATCGATTTAACCTCTCATCAATTCAATCCGAAAAGCCATTGGGATCAGC
>SSFV01000064.1 GCA_008015565.1 Nitrosomonas sp.
CTCCAGATTTCTCCGACTAAATGTCGGACATTTAACAATCCTGGGTGGAAACTTTTCAACGCCGATTTACCCAAAATCCTGGTAAGTTTTGCACGCCGATTGACAGCGTGATGAGCCGTAACGAAGCCAAACGCCGATTTACCCTTGAAGATCAAATCGCAGCCACCGCCCATGTCGAATGCCGCAAAGATTCCGATGTGATCGATGAAATTCCAATGGCTTATAAAGATATCGATGCCGTGATGCAGGCACAGCGCGCGCTGGTTGAAGTCGTGCATACCTTGAGGCAGGTAATTTGTGTGAAGGGGTAGTTAAATAGCGTGCAGTTCACAGATTTAGGTGTAGGAGTCTGATGCGAGCCTAAGCTTTCAGCTATGAACGAATGCATCGCAATTCATTCTGGTGATTATTGGAGTCAGTCATTTATTATTTTATGGAGTTTTGCAAAAATTTCTCATTTGCCTCCATCTGAAATTTTACCCCGCTTAAGTTCTTTATCAGGAATCAGCACGATTACAACTACTGTCGATTCGATCAAACAGGCATCGACAACAATCTGGTAATTCTCCCGAACCTGTATTAAGAATTGCAAGTGGGGCATAGTGATGCTGAATACCAAAAGGCTCTTTTTTACCAGGGGATTTATTGCCATCTATTAGCACTGGCTTACCATCCGAACCGGTCTCAATAGGCCATTCGATATCACCAGTAGCAACTCGCGCAGGAATGAGCCAATAATCTCCTGTTCGATAATAATGAGGATTTTCACCAGTAGCGAATACGAATTGAATCTCGATACCATTTTCAATCGTTATCCAGTCAGTTTCTTCTTTACCATTTCCCTCTTTAATAGGAATAGCCCCTTCTTGGAGATCGCTGTTATAACGCTGATCCCAGCGACGCACTTTGGTGGGCCATATTTCTTTATTTTTTTTAATCTCATTAGGTTTGAGTTGCTCAATTTCAGATTCAAATACGAATCGATCGCCATCGATTTTAAGCAATTTAGCTAAACTACCCCGTTCTCCTCGTAATTCCTGCTCATTATTGCTCAGTTCAACCCAAATTTTCGGTTCGAAGCCCAGTGTTCTTTCGACCTTCAATTCCTTACCCGAAGATGACAATACCTTACTGACTACCGCGCCATTATCTCTTGACCATTTGAAAGTTGCATTATCCGGCTCACCGGCCTTACCTTCTTTATGTATTTCAATACGATAGAGCTGATTTTCCTGGCCGCGATACTTTGCATCGGGAGCGGTTAGACATGGGTCTGATGAATTTTTCTGTGGGGTAACGCGCACCTTCAACAATCCGCGATTATCAGGTTGCCAACGGATTTTCCAATCTTTATCCCAATAATTCCTTATGGTTGCACAATCTAGTTGCACTAATTGCTCATTTTTCTCCACCTTTACCTGACAGATCACTTTGGTACGCGTCGCTGTATCCGGTCCGCCGAGTGCTTTCTCACGGATATAATCATCTTCCAGCGCAGTAATATGGCGTTCCCAAACATCCAGATAGACCAGATAGTGACCTTTTTCATCAAACTCATCAGGCGGATTGAGATAGTCTTTTTGTTCTTTATAGGTAGTATCTGCGTCATTCTCACATAAAATGCCTTCGACATAATAACGCCCTTTGCTAATAGAAAAATCCTTTGTTTGGCTATCAAATGCACCGATCTGAAAACCAGAGCCGATTTCCGGACCTCCGAATGGTCCAATCAGGTCAGCAGCAAGCGTTTGAATATAATGCAGCAAAATAGCAGTTTGCTCATTGGCATCCGCATCCAGTTGTACTCGTCCTTGTTGTTGCAATACACGCCTGAAATGTTTGACCGGATCAAATGTATCTCTTGAAAAATCGCCTTTCATGGTTGTTCTCCTGATTCTGATTTAACTGGCAAAAATAATACTGACATCTGCTCCTGCAGGCACATACTCATCCAACCGAGTCCGCAAATTCGCCTCGCGTTGCGGCTGAAACAGGTGATGAAAAACCCCCATTTCGGATTCATCGTCCGCGCCGCGTTTAATCTCTTGCGCGCAATTCAATGCCAATTGACAGTATGCCGGTGTACCATAATGCATACTATTGAACTGCGGTTTTACTCGAATATGCTCACAGTTTTTTGCTGCCTCGATTTCGCTGGGAGTTGGCGGTATTTTTGCCTGTTTGCGAAGATTTTCTTCAATCTGATGTTCCACCAAATCCGGCTGGCACATATAGCGTGAAGGGGTGCGTGAGACTGGCATTACATAACTAAAGCGCATACAGCCGTACTGTCGGCGCGCAACCGTGACAAGTCCATAAAAAATGCAATTCTCGCCCAATTCAATCGCATGCACTTGTACCTGACCCAGCACTGTACTGCGTTTTATCGTCAAAACTGCGTGCCCGACAGGACAGCCTGGACCACCGATTGCTTCTTGATTCGGACTGGTGGCGTCAATAATGCTGTCACTGATGCATAAGCGTATGGGGTCGAGCCGTGTTTCTTCTATTAAACCTTCACACCTTGCTCGTTGCGCTTCACTGCTTTCTGTGCCGGTTTCCGCTTCTTCATCGCTCTCAATATCCCCGTATATCTCAGCTTCGTCATCGGAATCCAGCAAAGCCGGATTGATCTGGATCGACCCGAGAATACTGTGCTCAATGTCGACACATACACCGGTGCTAAAAATTTCGAGCGACGGTTCGGTAGGACACTCAGGTTGGCAGTCACAATCCAGACTCCAGCCAGGCACCAATGTAGAATGGCGAATAGTCACTTGTTTCAGGTTATTGCTTAATTGAATTCCCCGGCCTGTTACCATGATTCCATCGAGAGAAAAATACTCTCCGGAATTACCCATAACCGTTAATGCATCCGGTTGATTGGTTTGCCAATCCAGTAGCCGGAGTACCGGGCGTTTCTTATTTCCTGCACGCAACTGGAGACTTTTCCGGTTATCTGCAAACGCAATTTTTATGGGCTCAACATACACGCGGCTATCATCGATCTCGATTACCGCATGGAGCGGTTTCTCATTTTCCCATTGCTTGATGGCTTCTGTGATTGTTTTATAGGGACCTTTGGTTTGGTTAACACGATAAATTTCAGCTTTGGCATGTTGCAACAGTTTACGATCATATTCACCGCCACCGATATCCGCGCTAAAGCCGTAGTGATAACTAACCCAAACGCCATATTTCGGTATTTGCTGCGGTGAAAAAGCAATGCGCCCTAACGCAGAATCGATGGCTACCGTATTGCGGTTTGGAAGATACTGCCATCCGCTCAAATCTGCCGGTATTATTTTGTAACGTAAAGGTTCAAGCGTTATATCATTCAATTTGCCGCGTTTATTTCCGATCCAGATACAAAAACTGTTTTCCTGATTACTGCCATATAAATGATTTGTAGATTCATTATGCGCCGGATCTATTGCACTCCGGCGAATTGGCACAGGCAGGTTGAATTCATTGGCGATATGGGTAGGATCAGTTTCCGGTTGCGGATTGACAAAAAGTGGAGCGTCATTACCTAATACGCTAAATGTAAAACAATGAGGGGATTTTCCCTCCGCGCAGTAAGCTTGCGTTTCGGTAACTGCATAATGTTTAAGCCGCCACACGAATACGCCGGCACTGGGTATGTTGTAGCGGCCAACCGTCAATGTGGAATTGATTCTGCGTACATCCACCGTATGCGCCAATTCATCAAAAGGACTATCCAGCATCGCTAGTTGATGCTGATTACGTAAATTGACAGTATGCCCGCGCTCCAAATGCAAATGATTGAGTGATTGGGTCCAGCCCAGTAATTGATAAAATTCAACCGCGCGCGCGGGCCATCCGGTAATATCATTCGCCAATATTTCCAGCAAAGCCAGCGTGCCTTTGCGCTTGCGGTATCGGATGGTATTGGCAACTTCGCGCCGAGGAATCAAAATCTTGTTCCGCACCCGGTCTAGTTCTGCTCGTATATTTCCTGGTTCACCTGCTTCGTGTACGGGCCGATAACCAATCAAATCGGCGATATATGGCACAACCCAGTCTTCGCATGTCTCAATAAACCAGTTTTCATAGAGTTGCGCAATATCATTTTCCACCCCGTCAACCTGCTCGGTAATAACTTGCAACAGAGCTTTGAGCGGTTCACCCTGCTCCGCATCTCGTATGCGGTATATCGCTGGAAGTAATTCGTACAACCGGTCTGGATTCTTAATCATAATGGCCTCAACTGATTTGATTCAGAATTAGGGTTTCAGGGACTTCAGGCGTCAGAAACGCCAACTGCGCTGGTAGGATCGTACTCGATTTGTTTGTTGCCAAATTTACAGCAACGCGTGCAAGCGGCTCTTTAAGCGGCTTGCCGTTGCTATCCATAAGCGGATCGCCCGAATCATCCATCAATGACCCGCTCACTTTCATTGCAATTTCTGCCGGAGTCAGTAAACGCCGTTGACCCGGATGCTCCATATCCGCAATTTTTTCCGGAATTCCCCTGAGAATATCCACATCCACATATGCTACGCCGCGCACTGCCTGTATTACGCTAATCACCTCGCTCAGCATTACATCCTGCCCCAATTCGCGCCGGTCAAAACTGAAAGCATCGAGTAATGCGTAACGCACATCGGTAACCACGGGTTCCCATTGATAATCGGGCAAGACGCTGATGCCGGCGCTGATCACAATTAACATCAATTCACGAATCTCAAGTTGAACAGCTTGATAAGGATCGCCAAAATCCAACAACGCTTGCTGCAAGTTCCGGAATAGGTCGGAATTACGATCAATCGGAATGTCATCTGCACCGGCAATGGTAAGGTGAACAAGCTGACGGCGGCCATCCGAAAGCTCCACGGCACGGGCCTTGCCAATACCGGCAAAAATACGTGCAAAATCCTCATAATCCTGTACCGATACCAGCCGGTCGAGCGCTTTAACCCCTAAAGGCACGTTCTTGCGGGCCTGATCCCGATTCTCTTTATCCGCGCCGCCGGAAGCGCGTAATGGATTGACGACTTCTTTAACACCTAAAGGCCGGGTTGTTAGCAGTGAAATTTGCTCGGCTTTAACATTCCCGGCTTTGCCAATGCCGTTGCGGTATTCGGCTTTAATGTTTTCGATACCGGTTGGCAGTCGCGCACCTTCTCGGCCATTACCAAAAACTACGGTGGTTTTGCCCTCGTCATCGGTTTTGGTAATAAAGTTACGAGCAGTCGAAGGAAGGGCCGCTAATGTTCGGGTTTCGTGCCACTGAACATCGTTAACAAAAACTTTTAATGTGCTATCTACGCCACTCGGATTTGCGGCGGCTACATAAGTTAGCGGCGGTTGTTTAAGGGTGAACGATTGCAACGCTTTGGCACCATCACCGCTGCCCAATACCTCTTTGCGAGTTTCGCCGTGCGTGGCTTTGACGACATTGCCGTGGATAGTGACAGTATCGCGTTTGAAACAGTAAGCGAGTTTGTCGGCAAACTTAATAAAAGAATGTATTTTGTCTCCAGGAAGCGGACTGGATTGATCGCCTGATAACTGAACATTTTGCGTGACAGATGAAAGCATCGCCAGCTCGCTGAATCGAACACCACTGGTGCCGGGAATATCGCGCTCTCCGGAGACAATAACCCAACGCCCCGACTCCAGTCCTACAAATAGTCCATCGAGTTCAATCAGTTGCTCTGTACCGCCACAAACATTTTCTTCGACAGGTTCTTCTGCGAGCTCAAGTTCTTCACTCTGGATGTAAATAACTGTCTCCCGAACAGTACTAAATGGCTCATCCGAAGGGAGAATCCATTCCTTTCCTTCAGGAAGCGTAACCTGGGTGGATTTGCCGCTGATACCATATGCTGCGAGAGATACATGTGTTACTTGAGAAGGTTTGGCAATTATTTCTGTTTGATCAGGTTTAATGATTACAACCCAGCCATCATCTGCAATATCGTAATCACCATCTAAAGAAAGCAGATTCGGTGCATGTGGATTCATGTGAGATACCTTTTGGTTAATTGATAACAGGTTGATCAGGCTCTACTGTGATGTTGACTTCGTGAGTTGATTTACCACCTGGACCAGTTACAGTTAGTCTAACTTTGTAAACTTTTTCTTCCTCAAATGTGTGCGTTAAATTCCAGAAATGAGAAACCTCTACCTCATCGATTTCCCAAACTACTCCGTCAATAATTCCACTAGATTGATTAGAAAAATCAACTGTTAAAGGAGATGTTCCATGCAAGGGAACTGCGCTAAAAGAGGCTGTAGGTAGGTTATAGTTTATTGGGTTTTCGATTGCCCATTCTGAGTATTCCATAATCTTAGTGTTCTCATTAAGACGTATGGGGCGTAAGGGTGCACTGTGTCCGAAAGGAGCGGTTTTTGTCCGTAATGCATAAACTTTGATTGCATTTTGGGGTGTCACATTAGCATTTGCTGTAGCTGTAGCGAGAGTGTCTTTTAATTTTGGAGAGAAAGCCTTTGCTACGGCGAAAGCAGTATCCGTTACCGCGCTGAATTCGATTTCATTTGCTGCGCTTGCATTTTTACCGGTTCTCTTCTTCATTTTATGAACTTGTTGGGAAGAAAGAGAAAAGGTAATAGTATTAACGTCGAATTGCTCGTTAAGCATTCTTGGCAATTGGAGCATGTTAGAAAGCTGAACAGTAGGTTGCTCTGTAAGTTCTTTAATGACTATAGCTGGATCAGCAAATGTATTAGGAGAGGTTTTCCTGGCTGTTTGTAATAGAACAAGCGTACGATTTGTTGCATGTTGCGGTTCAACCGCTTTCACTTGATAAAGTTTAGGATCCTCTGGTTGATTATTTGTATCTATAAGGCCGAAATCAATAAGTAACTGATCATTTGGCTTAAGATTTGTACTGATTCCTTTGAGGTAAATTCGTGGCCCCTTTGGATCCTTTAGGACTGAGGCTTGAGTCTGAGGCCTCGTCATCCTCGGCTTCAAATTATTCCACTGCGCACGCGCTTTTAGATCCTCACTGGTCTCAAATGATTGTGGCATTTCTCCCGGACCGGGTATGCTTTGCGATCTGGCGCCTTTTGGAATAATTGTTTCCTTTTTGAAATTATCGTCGATGGTGTACGCTAAATACACGCTGGATGCGACACCCGGGCGCGGTTGGTAGCCGGCTAAACGGCCCAATTCCAGTATCGAGCGGCGCTCGGTAGCGGTGCGCAGAAAACCTTCATTGGCGATACGTTCTTGGTAAAAAGTCAGCACATCGGCAACGGTAGCCCAAGCATCCATGATCGCAAGGGAAAAATCGCCAGTTTCACGGTTAGTAAGCTGAGCAAGCTTGGGGTATTTGCTACTCGACAACCTCGCTTTCATGGTTTCCAGGAAAGTTGCGTGAGTGCCGATGCGATAAGACAAAGCCGTCAATCCTGGCCGGTTGGCTGTGGGCAGCGGCGTCACCGCTTCGATGCCTTCGCAACAGCCACAAGCTGCAGAATTGCAGCCCGACTTACAACAGCAATCCGTATTCATCGTCCCCCCCTCATATCAAACCGGATCAAGCCGTACTCGGGAAAACTGGGATCGTTATCCAGTCTGGCAATCTCCAATGAACCAAGCGGTAATACACCATTTTCAATTTCGTTGTTTTCAGGTTCAAACAAACGTTGCAGTTTCTGAACCGCTACACTCTCCACACCCTGAATTTTCTGCGCTTCCGCCACTAACGTACTCAGGTAAACATCATCGCCAAAAGTCAGCCGGTCGGCATGAAACAAGCCCAGTTTGCCGCCGGCTAACTCGCGATTGCTAAATACATCCATTAATTCAGCTTTAACGTGACCTTGCATGTAATTTGGCAACACACACACGATCAATTCGATGTCCAGGGGTACACGGCGCGCTACCGCCACGATCAGATCGTGATTGATGCGCCGGTAACGATATAATCGGGTTCTAATTTCTTCCAGCAGCGCCGGCTCAGCTTCTTCTTTACCCAATGGATCTATGGCTACCAGTACTTCAAACCAACTGCCGTTCCAGCGCAGAGAAGTTGCAGCGCGTTGCACGCGATGACTGAATTCGCGCATGACAATCGCGGTGTAATCATCCGCTGTAATGGCCCGTTCCTGCCGCTGCTTAAACGCGTAAGGCGCAAAAAGCTTGGCTTCCGCTAATGATTCAGGCACTGTGCCGCCACTTGCCGCCAAAGGATTCCGAACCGAACGGATAGCACCGCTTATCATAGTCTTGCGTGTAACCAGGTGAGTGATTGAATCGGTGCCGACATTACCAGCCGGTCCGTTTCCCACACGATATTTTGCATGGAAATTTGTACCAGCCTCCGGTCTTTGCCCTAATTCGCCATTACCAAAACGCAAATACGCGCGCTGATCGTTTTCCATTTCAACCACAAAATGTGGATCAGAATCGCTACTGGCCAACAAATCCTGCTGCGCAATCCATTCAGTATCACCGGCTTTCAATTGGATCTGGGGCAAGGCTCGCCGTACATCCTGAATCAGCATTTGCGATGCAGGGGCATTCATTGCCAATGGCTCGCTGAAGGTTAAAGGAGATTTTTTGAGGGAGGGGCGATATCGCTCAGGTATTACCGTTTTCGTTACTTGACCATTGCAATCGCATGTCTCGATCGTTTCCTTAGTCAAATCAGGATCCCATTTTTCGCACTCACGCTGACCGTGATCGACCAGGATCAGGTTTCCTCGCGCTACACTGA
>SSFV01000097.1 GCA_008015565.1 Nitrosomonas sp.
ACCTGATGGCCGGCGGGCGCGACATGATTTTGTGCGGCGATTGGAACATCGCGCATAAGGAAATCGATTTGAAAAACTGGCGCTCAAATCAAAAAAATTCCGGTTTTCTACCGGAAGAACGCGCCTGGCTGTCGAATGTATTCGACAGCATTGGCTTTGTCGATGTTTTTCGCCGCCTCAATTCCGAGCCTGAGCAATACACCTGGTGGTCCAATCGCGGTCAAGCTTGGGCCAAAAATGTCGGTTGGCGCATCGATTATCAAATTGCCACGCCAATCATTGCGCAAACTGCAGCAAGCGCATTGATTTACAAATCTGAGCGCTTCTCTGATCACGCGCCACTTATTATCGACTACGACTATACCTTATGAAATCCAGCGAATCTTCCAGCTGGTTGCTGGCTTGGCAAGTCTATACGCACCCGCGTGTGCTGGGAATGCTGTCATTGGGTTTTTCCGCTGGATTACCCTTATTGCTCATATTAGGCACATTGTCGTTTTGGTTGCGCGAAGCAGGGATCGACCGCGCAACCATCGGTCATCTAAGCTGGATTGGCTTAGCTTATAGCTTCAAGTGGTTATGGTCACCGCTCGTCGACCGCCTGCCACTTCCGCTGCTGACCCGGTTGTTAGGGCGACGCCGGGCATGGTTATTGCTATCGCAAATAATTATCACAGTTGCGCTAGCCGGCATGGCATTGACCAACCCTGCCGTGGATCTGGCACAATTGGTATTCTTTGCGCTCGCCGTCGCTTTTGCTTCGGCCACGCAAGATATTGCACTCGATGCCTATCGCATCGAAGCGGTTGCGGTCGAACTACAGGGTGCCATGGCTGCTACCTATCAGGCAGGATACCGCATCGCCATGATTCTGGCGTCGGCAGGTGTATTATGGATTGCTGCGGCAGTCGATCCTTCTGCTGCGGCTTACGAGCATCTGCCCTGGCGCTTCGCATATCTCATCATGGCCGCATGCATGGCTGTAGGCATCATCACCACGCTGATCATCCGCGAACCGGATATTCCCTATAATCATTTGATTTCCGACAACGAGCGCATTGCACAGCAAGCCCTCGCAACGTGGAACCTCCATCCGCGCTTCAAAAGCCTGCTGGTTTGGCTGTATGGCG
Source organism: Nitrosomonas sp. (assembly GCA_008015565.1). Classification (GTDB taxonomy): domain Bacteria; phylum Pseudomonadota; class Gammaproteobacteria; order Burkholderiales; family Nitrosomonadaceae; genus Nitrosomonas. The sequence continues at coordinate 1,131 of SSFV01000097.1, forward strand.
CACTCATTGCACCTTTCAGGGATTTTATTGTACGCCACGGACGGCAAGCATTGCTGATCCTGTCGCTCATCGCAATCTACCGCATTTCCGATGTCGTCATGGGCGTAATGAGCAATCCTTTTTATGTGGACATGGGTTATAGCAAAGATGAAGTTGCTACCATTTCAAAAGTATATGGCGTTATCATGACGATCGCCGGTGCTGCGATCGGTGGTGTCCTGACGGTAAAACTCGGCATCATGCGCACGTTGTTTTTAGGCGCCGTATTATCGGCTGCCACCAATTTGCTATTTGTTTGGCTGGCAGGCCGTGGCCATGATGTCAGTGGATTGATCTTTACCATATCGGCCGATAATCTCTCAGCAGGCATTGCTTCCAGTGCATTTATCGCCTATTTATCCGGCTTAACCAATTCCGCCTATTCGGCTACCCAATACGCATTATTCAGTTCGGTCATGCTGTTGCTGCCAAAATTCATTGCCGGTTTTAGCGGTCAATTTGTCGACGCCTATGGTTATGAAAACTTCTTTATCACTACCGCACTACTTGGGTTACCCGTTTTAGTATTGGTCTGGCTGGCCGGTCAAGCGAAATTTGCAATACCTGACAAAAAATAACCATGCACATCGTTAACCATGTCGCAACCATTACGAAAAACCGGCCCTGAAGGCGAGTACCAGACTCTGATACAAGCCGCAGAACTGAAGCCGGATGCCGATCAGGCGAAAGCGGTTACCTCGCTGGAGCGCTTACATCGCGAATTAAGCGATTACCCTGTAATAAAAAATATTCACGATGGTTTTCATTTCAGATGGCCCGCTGGTATATTCCGTTTGCTGAACAGCCATAAATCGGCCCCGCAAGGCATCTATCTATATGGCGGCGTAGGACGCGGCAAATCGATGTTGATGGATCTGTTTTATGCCACCGCCACCATTACATCAAAACGGCGTGTGCATTTCCACGAATTCATGCTGGATATTCATGCCCGGCTCAAACAGTGGCATGATTTCTCCAAGCAAGAGCGGGCGCAGCATGGCGGACGAACCAATGACGAGGATCCCATCCCCTCTATCGCACGGAGAATAGCCAATGAAGCAACATTGCTGTGCTTCGATGAACTACAAGTCACCGATATCGCCGATGCGATGGTGTTAACCCGGTTGTTCAAGGAATTGTTTGCGCAAGGCGTGATTGTCGTGGCCACATCAAATCGGCCACCGGATGATCTCTATAAGAATGGTCTGAATCGCCAGAGATTCTTGCCTTTTATCGAACAAATCAAAGAAAAACTCGAAATCATTCCACTCGAAGGTCCCGTGGATTACCGCTATAACCGCTTGAAGGGCGCACAAACCTATTATTTCCCAATCAATGAAGAAACAACAGCGCAATTATCGGCAGTCTTCTTCCGCCTGACCGATCGCAGTATCGCAGATCGCGCCAAAGTCCCCAGCGAAGAATTAACTGTACAAGGCCGCACACTGTTTGTGCCCAAAGCGGCACGCGGTGTTGCCGTATTTTCTTTTAAGCGCTTATGCGCAAACCCATTGGGTTCAGCGGATTATTTGACCATCGCCAGAACCTATCACACCGTTATCATGGTCGCAATTCCGCAATTTACTAGTGGAAACAACGATGAAGCCAAACGATTTATCACTTTGATCGATGCTCTCTATGAACATGGCGTCAAGTTCCTTTGCTCAGCCGCTGTGCCGCTTCATTCACTTTACAGCGGCGGAGATGTCAGTTTTGAATTTGAGCGCACACGCTCACGCTTGATGGAAATGCAATCCGAAGATTATTTGACCAGAGGTCATGGCAGCAACTTGCGTTAATCAAATCACACCGGGACTTTGTCAGATTTATCCGCTACTTGCGGTACTCAGGCAGACTTCAGATCCGATGAATTATCCAGGTTGGGAATAATAAGTTTTTTACAGAAAAACATGGCTTCAACGCTTTTATAACGATTATGCGCATTTTTATAGATCATAAATGGGTAACTTTTATACACCTCCATAGTTTGGGGCGTATAGTCAAAGGAAGCTATCCAATACTGCGTAATATGTGCCTTGATCAGATTGGCAATGTTCAAATAGGTAGAATGCATATCGTATTTTTCTTGATGCCAACGCTTCTCGCAGTCCGAATAAAAATCAAGATACATCAGTGTCTTCCCGGGTAATAACGGTAATACGGTTTTAATTACGTCCGCCGTTTCTAAATTATAAAGACGAATACTTGAGCGATGCATTGCAATCCACTCAATCCTGCGTATCAAGTCAATCTTATTAAAACGTGCATCCGTTCTCCAGTGTCCGTACTGGTTTTTTTCGTCATCGGTTATGCCCCACAGGATTCCTGATGGATTAGTGCGAGTTAAGAAAAAGAATGAAAAACCGACTTCAAGTAAGCTGTGATTCTCAGGAAAATTTAATATATTGTTTTGCCGCTGCCATTCTTCCCTTGTTATTTTTACATCGTGAATAGCTTTGCAAAGTGCTTCGGTCTGATTGATGACGCTACTCCAAAAAGCATATACCGCAGGATTTGAATCGTTCAAATGAATGCAGGATACATAACCGTAAGTCAGTAAATTAAGCCCTATTGCTGCGCTACCTGCGGATGACTCAACATAATGTCCGCCTAATAGATTGTTTTTCTCAAAAACCATCTTCATAAAGCCCGCTAATTTGTCTCTTCCTCCTTGGTAACGCAAAGGGGTATTGAATTTCATTGATAACTCCACTCTTGTGAATTTGACGCGATACTCGTAATACGACGATCAAGCAAAATTGGGATTAACTTCTTTATGTTATACATGATACGAGGAGTCTAGGCGAAAACCAAGGCATTATTTCAAATGTCTAATTTCAGTTTGTACCAAATCCTCAGTTGGAATAATTTCCAACTGAGATTGTTGCTCAGTTTTTTGCAGTCTTCGGAGCTTAAATTTCAAATCGATAAAATTATTGCGGCTTGTCATATTTCTGCAACCGAACTCCAGTAAGCTCATTTTCCATAATTTATACGGTCCATTTCCGAATCCCCAAGCTTATTAGGATTATGTTCAAACATCATCCCGGTTCATGCAGATCAGAAGCAATGCACCCGTACGCCCGTTTGCTGCATGAACTCGTGGAACTGCGCAGCGATTTATTGGCGTTCGAGCATGCCTCTTCAAATATATTACAGCATATTAATCCTTCTCATCTATCCAGCACTATAAATTTGATTCATTACCTTGCTTTGAGACGGCAGGATATCCGGCCCCTGCAAGAAAGGCTGGCGGCCGTGGGTCTTTCATCGCTAGGCCGTATGGAATCGCACGTCTTCTCAAATCTCAATGCCATCATCGATCTTCTAAGTTGCGCGCTGGGTAAAAAATCACCAGAAGAAATATCACCCCCTCCAGATACGACAGGAATGCCCCCGCTTGAAAGCCATACCAATCATTTATTCGGCAGACCGCCCACGCATCGCCGGGTGCGAATCATGGTCACGATACCAAGTGAAGCGGCGGATGATTACTCGTTGATCAAAAGTATGCTTATTCACGGGATGGATTGCGCTCGAATTAACTGCGCACATGATACACCGCAAGTATGGATGCGCATGATCGAGCAAATCAATTTGGCGCGCCGTGAAACCGGCAGGAGTTGCCGCATTCTGATGGATCTGGGCGGCCCCAAATTGCGTACGGGTGAAATTGCTCCGGGTCCGGCTGTACTTAAATGGAAACCACAGCGGGATTTCTACGGCAATGTGATTGCGCCGGCGCGAATATGGTTACATTCCGCAAGTGACACTTCTCCCAGTCCGGCACCTGCAGATGCTTGCCTTCCGATACGGGGAGATTGGCTGGCAAAAGTGAAACCGCACGATACGATTGAATTGGTTGATGCGAGAGGCTCCCCACGCACCTTACGGCTGACCGGTCAAGCCGGGGCAGGATTTTGGGCTGAATCCAGCCAGACCACTTATATTACCCGCGATATAAAACTCAATCTCTTGCGCACATCCTTGTCCGGGCATCCACGCCGGATAGGTTCTGCCGGAATTGTTGATACATTGCCTTCTACACCTGAGTTGATCCGCCTGCATATTGGAGACACCCTGATCATCACGCGCGATCCTTTACCGGGCAAACCGGCTCAATTCGACACGAATGGACGATTATTGCACGCAGCCAATATTTCCTGTTCGTTGCCGGAAATATTTGAAAATGTGCAGCCTGGTGAACGCATGCTAATCGACGACGGCAGAATCGGCGGCGTGATCCGCAGTGTCAACAAAAATAATATAGCCGTTGAAATTACCCAAGCTCGTGAAGGCGGCGAGAAATTATTAGCGAATAAGGGCATTAACCTGCCAGATAGCCGGCTTCAATTGAACGGCCTTACTGCGCAAGATATCAGACATCTTGATTTTGTTGTGCAACATGCTGATATGGTGGAGCTTTCATTCGTTCGCAACCCTGCCGATATCGAATTATTGCAGCACCATCTGAAACGGCTTGATGCCGAAAAAACCGGTATTATTTTAAAAATAGAAACGCGCGCCGCATTCGAAAACCTGCCAGAGTTATTGTTCTCATTGCTGCATTCTCCAAACGTGGGCATCATGATTGCGCGCGGTGATCTGGCTGTGGAATGCGGTTACGAAAGATTGGCGGAATTGCAGGAAGAAATTCTGTGGTTAGCCGAGGCAGCACGTCTACCTGTGATATGGGCTACCCAGGTATTGGAAGGATTATCCAAGCGTGGCAAGCCAAGCCGTGCTGAAATTACCGATGCGGCGATGGGGGTGCGCGCGGAATGTGTCATGTTGAATAAAGGATCGCATATCATCGAGGCCATCCAGTCCTTAAACGATATCCTCCATCGCATGCAGTCTCACCAGAAAAAGAAAATATCGCTGCTACGGCGCCTTCATTGGTGAACGATATTTCTCGGAACAAGTAAATTTTCATCCGCATTCAGGTAACCAACAAAAACTCAACAACTATAGTTGAAAATCCGACACCCCTAGGTGCCATCTATTCTGCGTAGCTCACTATCTCCATTCATTCCATTTTTGAAACTTCTTCCCAAAGCTGGCGATAAGCGTAGTTAGCTTGCTTTGTTTTAGCAAAAACATCGACAGGCGCCTTGTGTATACCCATTTTTTCGATGTCTGATGAGTAAGGAAGACTGTATTCAAAAATATTTGATATCTTGCAGACATTGCACGCATGGTTTCCTTGTGCGGCGACTTTTGATTTTGAACCATAGAAAAGATAAGAAAGAAAAACATTAACTCGGCGCATGGATAATCACGCAAGATTTGCTTGCGCGTTATTCGATTCCTTTACCCTACTGCCCCCAATCATCCGATTGATGATTTCAGTTACCACATTTTATTTACGACTGTTATTATCACGTCGCAACTTCACTGAAATAAAATAACGAAAACAGCAATGAAATCATTATATCGATGCACGCTATGAAGCACGGTTCCAAATTCCTCTGTTCAACCGCCGCTCCTCTTCAGTCACAGCATAGCGGCGGCGATAGCAGTTTTGCATGAGAAGACAGTCTCACGATCGATGGAAATGTTATCCGAAGGTTATTTTACAAAAGGCTGCGGCATGCGCCAGCTTTATTCCCAATCACACCCGAGGACATGACTTGCAATATCAAAATTCTCAGCACGAATGGTCAGTAGAACTGCTTCGCGGCATAGCAGCGCTGATGGTCGTATTTGCGCATTATTATCCATTAGCGGGTATCGAACCCGGCCTGCTGAAATTTTTCTTCTCCGGCGTCGATTTGTTTTTTGTGATCAGTGGATTTGTATTCGCACCTTATCTCTTTGGTAAGCAATTCGCCGTCGTACCTTTTATGATACGCCGCATATTCCGCATTTACCCGCTTTACTTGGCTGCGTTATTCACTTACATCGCTTTGCATCTCTATCAGAATCATGCAATCGAGCATGTCGCGGCACATCTGTTTTTTCTGCATACCCTGGAATCAAAAGAAATCGCTTTTTATTACAATCCTGCTTTCTGGAGTTTGCCTCCTGAAGTTGAATTTTACCTCTTCCTGCCTTTATGGCTGCTCATCGTCAACCGAATCCGGCACTGTGCAATCATTTTCCCCATCGCACTGATCGCACATTTAGTCATTGCGTTCATGTCCCCGGCCAACGCAGGAGAAATTAATTTCTGGGCAATACTCGCTATTCATTTGCCTGGAATGCTCATCGAATTTTTGTTGGGAGCCATTGTTTGGCGCATCATTACACAATCGCCACAATTGTCCTTCCGTTTAATCATGCTGCTGATCGGATTTATGTTCTGGTGGGTCCTTGCACAGATTTTCTCATCACAGGGTGACGATGCAATCGCTTCCGATTCCATACTCCGCGGCAACATGGGTTTGTTCGCCGCACTGACCTACAGCGTAATAATGTGCGGATGGATAGGGTTGATCAAATATCCTCCCCGTTGGATACGTCAATGTGCAATCATGCTTGGCAATCTGAGTTATGGCATCTACCTGTTTCACAATGCCATGCCTATTGCTCTCCAAAAATTATCAAGCCACATTTCAGATACCTCCTTTGCACTAATCTGCTTCTTATGCACCCTGCTGATCGCGGCCCTAGCGCATGTTATCGTTGAAGCGCCCTTACGAAAATTGGGACGTCAGTGGGCTGCAAACATTCAAACCTCTACCGCCACAACATAGCCAGAAAATCATATTTAATTTCCGACACCTAGATCCAGTCCGGCCTATTTCTTTCATAATGCAGGGTAGAACCGTTTGCTCTACAGGTTATTCCATTACTGTCTTTTTCCGGGAAATTGATACTACGGACATTAATTTTATGTCCATATTTTGTTCACTTTGCATTATTGCCTGACCATCACCAGTAAGTGATTATCTCTATCGTGCATGGTTATTTTTTTACTGCACTTTAACAGGGATAACAAACATTTTTACATTCAAATTTTTAACAATAATGAGGATATTATGATGAAATCAAATGTTTTACGTTCTTGGTTAATCCTTATGGTTGCAATGTTAGCGCTCACCTTGGGTCCAATCACAGCCAGCCACGCCGAAGGCGAGTCTGACAAAAACAAAGCCCAGAATATTGTGGTGCATCTAGGGCAAGCAACCAACGATTTGCATTCTGCACACATGGCGCTCAGGATTGGTACCAATCTGTTGCAACATCGCGCCAAGGTTACTTTGTTTCTTGATCGCGAAGGTGTGCGCCTGGCTGATAGCAGAATTCCATGGGAGAATCTAACGTGGGCTGGTAATAATATTGCAGACGAATTTGATGAGTTCGTTAATACAGGCGGAAAAGTTTTGGTTTGTCCGGGCTGTGCTGCTGATGCAGGAATTACTGCAAGTGATTTACGTCCAGGTGCAACCTTGGGTAATTCTGATTCAGTTGCTAAAACCTTGTTGCGTGCCGACAAAATCATTGACTATTAATTATTTTGAAGTGATGGCAATAATCTGAAAAAGTGTGAGAAATAATCTGCATGCGCTTTAATACCTGCCGGGTACCGATCCGGCAGGTATTGGCGCTTTTCATCTTTGATTTCAGATCGTATATTCTCTTTCTAAAAAGAGAGAAATTGCTTCCTTTGGAAACATCTCAGGTTTCGAGTGACTGCAAGAAACTGCGAAGATTAATCGATCTGCTATCCAGTTCCAGTTTCTTGCGAATATGCTTACGATGATTATTGACTGTTCCAGGCGAGACACTTAATGCGGTCGCGATCATTTTAGTCGATTGACCGGATTTTATCATGGCCGCAACTTGTGTCTCTGCCGGTGACAATTTCTGAAACAAAGTGTATGAATTAACACTGCCATACGTTCGCGTTAATTCCACCAAACCCGATTCCAGGATATCTAATAGCTTAATAGACTGCCTGCGCCCTTTGCTCGCCGTTCTCAGTTTTTTTAGCAAAGGATGAATATGGTTATCCATTTCATTAAGTAGCGCGAGTTGGGCATTGGCGCTATTTCTTTCCTGATGTTTGAACAGATAATCCAATGCCCTATTCGCTTCCGAAACTTCTTCTTCACACAAAACCAATTTTTCTTCAACCTCAGTCAGTTCACTCTCCAGGTTGCTATAGTCTTCCAGCATTCGTTTCTCAGTTTGTTTCTGCATGGTTATGTCGACAAAATTGCCGACGTAATGAGTGACTTGTCTTGCCTTATTAGTCACTTTACTGATAGTCAGTAAAATGGGAATGAGTTCTCCATTTTTATGCCTATCCCATATTTCGCCTTGCCAATAGCCTTGCTTGCTAATATCTTTCCAGATCTTTTCATGATGTTCCAGTAAGTGCTGACCGGACTGCAAAAAAGAAGGTTTGTTACCGATGGCGTCTTGAGGGCTATAGCCTGTTATACGAGTAAACGCCTTATTGATTTTTACAATTTTCTTATCGGCATCCGTGATAATGATGCCTTCTTTTGTTTCGAATGCAATGGCAGCAATCCGCAGCGCTTCTTCTGCTTGTTTACGTGTTGTGACATCGGTCATCGTTATTCGCATCAAGCTATGCCCAGTGCTATTATGCCAACGTCGGCAATCAAGGCGAATAAAATCGACTTTTCCACGCCGACGATAAAATGGCAGCTCGCAACCGTGAATCTGACTGACAATTTTCGCTTGCTTAAAATGACGATTCCACAAGGGCTGGCATTCCGGGTCAAGAAATTCCATGAATGAATGACCGGTTAGGTCCTTATGCTTTGTCTTTGTGTCTAGAAAATTAAGCGCACTTTGGTTTATTTCGGTAATCTCACCTTCCATGGACAAGGTTAAATAGCCGACAGGCGCGAAGTGGTAAAGACTTTGATAATGCTTGAATAACGCTTCCAAACATAACATGTTCTCGCGTAGCGCTTGGTTTTGTTGTAATAACCCGGCATATCTGGCTTGTAATTGGTGATCGACAGGATTCTCAGGTAGCGTTTCACAATTAATGGAGTCCCCTCTGCTCTCCCGGGAAATTGCACCATCGACATGCTGAAAGAATAATCTATTGTTCTTACTATGATATTTCAGGGGATTATTCGGAATAGTAGCTGCTGACAGTGATAGTTTCTTGTCCGGATAGATTACCGGCTTTTTGAGTCTTAATTGCGGCAAAATATTATTTATTTCAGTAATATCTTTCTTTTTCATAGTAACTATGCAGTCTCAGATCTCTGGATCATCATTTTCTAAGCAACCTGATTAAACCATTCAGAAACAGTCGATAAAATACTCAATCTTGATCCTGCAAAACAACCTCAATCGATATTCAGTCGCGATGCTTTCTTCATTGCGGTATTTGAAAAACATATTGTTTTATAAGTGCGGATTTACATCCATTCAATGAATAAACTGATGAACACATCCATCAGCATCAGAACGGCCGTACCCTTATTGGGGGAAAAAATAAAAAATTGCTTTTACTAAACTGGAACGATTTTCAATGATTTGGTTTTGCCTGACAATGCGGCAAATTGCCGCACTTAAAGTTACGCAGAACAACCGGAATCCTTGCGCAGCATCTTAGTTACCGCTGCGCTAGTCTGAATTCATTGAGTAGCTTTAAAATCCAAAAATATCGTTAACAGTGATTGAAAGTGCTTGAGTATCGACACCACCCTGTCCATCGCTAACTTCAATAGATAATTCATAGATATTGTCAGTGCCGGTATCGATTGGCGTTTCAAAATCCGGAGCGCTTGCGAAGCTTAAAACTCCGCTAACAGAATCAATATCGAATAATGCTTGATCGTTTCCACCGCTAATACTGTAAGAGAGTGTATCGCCAGTGTCTGAATCGGTAGCGGTTACCATAGTCACCGATGTAGAATTTTCGTTTATAGCAAGGTTTGCCGTATGAGAACCACCATCAGAAGAGATTATCGGGTCATCGTTCACATTCGTAATAGTAATAGTGACGATATCAAAATTTCCATTCCTGATCCCGTCGTTGGCTTTATAGGTAAAGCTATCGATCCCGGCGAAATTTGCATCTGGCGCGTAAGTAAACGAGCCATCTGAATTCAGGTTGAGCGCGCCATGCCTAGTCCCAGATAATAAAACTGTTGTCAAAGTATGTCCAATATCGTCAGTATCATTACTTAATATTCCCAAAAAAGCAGGTACTGAAAGACTGCCATCCTCTAATACCGAGTACTCGTCCCAGCTTGGCTGTTGCGCTGTTACTCCGCCACCCCGCGTTCCATCGTTATCCAATGATGACATGTCATTAACCACAGAACCTGTTCCTTCGGATAATCTCCAATTACCTACTAAACCGCTTTCTGTACCTGATAACTTTTGATCATAATTTGCAGCAATTTCCGCTCCGGTTCGAGCTATGTTCCATATTCTCACTTCCGCAATCGCACCATCGAAATATTTTCCCGGTGGATTATTCGAACGCCCGCCAATTCGCAAATCATCAAGTGCCGCATGGGCATCACCGATAAGACCGGAACCATTATAGGTATGTACCAGCACGCCATCGATGTAGGTTTTGACAATACCGTTGTCATACGAAACAGCTACATGGGTCCATTCATCGATCGCAACTACATGGCCGGTATTGTGCCAATCCCATCCTGGGTTAGTATTTTTAAATGCCCATCGTACCGTTCCATCCGGAAATAAACCAACTTCATATTCCCCCTCTTTATTAATAATCATTTGATTTGCATTGCTCGAACTATCCGGCTTGATCCATGCTTCCATCGTCATCGTTGCAGTCATTTCCAGATTGGGATCGTTACCGATTTGAATATAATCGTCTGTGCCATCAAAATTAAGGAAAAACTCACTGAAGGCTTTAGGCGCGTGACTGTTTCCCGGGGAAACAACAGGATTGGTCAATGCCGATCCGTCGTTGACCGGAGTTTGTTTATCGAGAAAACCTGTTTCTATTTTATCCAGCGAAGCCAGCAATTGATTGCTGGTATATTGTTTAACAATGGATTGCAAATCGCCACTGGAAACATCAGTCATAATTGCCGACATCACACTCGATTGTATTAATGACTGCACTTTAACCATATTCGAGAAAGCAGTAACTGCAGACTGAATTTGGCCATTTGCAAATTGATCGGCTGATTGTTGAATGAGCAAGTTCATGCCATGCAATAACTCAGCCGCCTGTTCGGAAACTAAATCAACTATCGCTTTTTGTTCTGCCGTGCTTTTTTTATCGATGATTCCAAGCAAGCTCGCGGTATCTTTTATGAGCGTTGCAAGCGTATGTTCATTGCTTAAATCCAGCCTTTCACCGCTTTCTATGGAATCGATTACCTGTACAAGCAGCGTAATAAACGTAAATTGGCCGACTTTAAAGTTCCGGGGCACAAATTCGCTCATCAACGACTTGGTAATATTGAGTAAGTTAGTTACTTGAACAATCGTTGCCTGGACTTTTACTGCAGCCACCTGCTGTTCTTTTGACTGTCCATACAAACCCGTTGCAACAGGATCAAACACCGACATATCGACACGAGGAATATCAAATGCTTTAAATAACCATTCTTCAGCTGTATCAATATCTGGCGCCTGATCATTATCCAGCATCATCTTTATCAGCGCTGTCAGTGGCGTCATGACTACGGAACCTTCAGGTGCCATGAGTGTTTCAATAAAAGGTTTTCCCGTTGCGCTGCCGATCCCCCCGGCAGCAATATAATGCCCATCGGGAATATCCCCGGTTATTGAAAACCCTCCGAATTCATCCGTAAATGTATGGTGCTCATCTGCATCTAAAACACCATTATCATTTTCATCGATAAAAACTGTAGCGCCCTTGATATAAGGACTCAATGCAGTGCCATGGACCGTACCATCGGTAAAACGGGCAATCAGTGCATCAATGCTTTGTTGAGCCACTACCATTGAAACATTGGATTG
>SSFV01000045.1 GCA_008015565.1 Nitrosomonas sp.
ATCCTTTGTGTTTCTCTAGGTGAAAAGAAGTAATAAATAAAAAAGGAAAATGGATTCTGGAGATATCATTATCTTTGGAATCCAACAAGTAAAAAGAGCATCGTGAAAAAGAGAAAATTCGTCTAGGTGATTTGTATTTCAGTCTATTGGTGTTAACTGGCTTTGATAAAATAATAAAGTGATTCTTTTATAAAGAAAAATCAGAACTAATTCTAAATGTTCCAAATCGGTATCGATTTTCTCCAAATTAACAGAAGTTCTCTTACTATGATATTTTAATTTATAGAAGGGCTCTCACAGTGGCCGATAAGTCACACAATAAAATGGCTCATGCTGGAAAACTTGGGTATAGTTTTCGCCGTAATTTGCATGAAAGATTTATAGAGGCGCTTTTATTCTTTTCGGCAGTATTTTCGGCGGCCATTAGGCTGGCCATTATTGTAATGTTGTTAAAAGAGTCGATTGTGTTTTTTCAACATGTATCTATTTGGGAATTTCTAACAGATACACAATGGACGCCTTTATTCGATGATGCGCATTATGGAATTTTGCCGCTTGTTGCAGGTACGATGGTGAGTTCATTTATTGCTTTATTAGTTGCACTTCCTTTAGGAACTATCATAGCAATTTATCTTTCCGAATTTGCCCCATTTACGGTGCGTGAAATAGCAAAGCCATTTCTTGAATTACTTGGAGGTATTCCAACGGTGGTTTATGGTTATTTTGCTTTGTTATTCGTGACTCCATTATTGCAAATAATCTTTACTGAATTACCAGGGTTCAGCTTGTTATCGGCGGGATTGGTTATGGGAATAATGATAATTCCGTACGTAAGTTCGATGACTGAAGATGCAATGAGAGCAGTTCCAATGAATTTACGGGAAGGCTCTTATGCTATGGGGGCTACCCGCTTCCAGACAGGAATCCGCGTTGTTATGCCTGCAGCTTTTTCTGGAATAGCTGCCGCTTATATTTTAGGCATATCGCGTGCTATAGGAGAAACAATGGTTGTCGCTATTGCAGCAGGGATGCAACCCAATTTAACTTGGAATCCGATGGAACCAGCTGCCACAATCACGGCATATATCGTGCAAGTTAGCTTAGGTGACTTACCGCACGGCAGTATTGGCTATCAAACGATATTCGCTGCTGGATTAACCTTATTAATATTGACCCTGGTTTTTAATATTATTGGGCACATATTCCGGAAGCGGTATCGCGAAATATATTAAAAAATTTTAGCTTCTTATAAATATTGAATTTATAGGTTTTCTGAAATTCGCTGAATTATCAAGTTATAAGCTATGAATTGATATGAAAAGTGTAAATAACTTAGATGAAATCAGAAAAATCATCACTCATCATAAAAGATTGGATTTGATTTTTATGATAACTGGCATTTTTGCATTAATGATAGCGATAATGACGTTTATGGCATTATTTGCACAAATGCTTTTTGATGGTATGCCACGCTTATCTTGGGATTTTTTTACATCATTTCCGTCGCGTCGGGCTGAATCTGCTGGAATTTTGTCTGCCTGGGTAGGCACCACACTAGTAATGCTAGTAACAGCAGTATCTGCTGTGCCGTTAGGAATTGGTTCGGGAATTTATCTTGAGGAATATGCACCGAAAAATTTTATTACAGAAGTTATTGAAATTAATGTCACCAATTTAGCGGGCGTTCCTTCAATAATTTACGGTTTACTTGCGTTGGGCTTATTCGTATATCAATTAGGTTTTGGCCAAAGTATATTGGCAGCCGGACTAGCATTAGCTTTGCTAATACTGCCGGTAGTAATTGTTGCTACTCGGGAAGCAATACGGTCAATTCCTGTTACCATACGTGAAGGCGCTTATGCACTTGGCGCAACAAAATGGCAGACCGTATCTGATCACTTATTACCATACTCAGCAGCGGGGATTCTGACTGGCATTATCATTGGTCTTGCAAGAGCGATAGGTGAGACGGCACCCATAATTACAATTGGCGCGTTAACATTTATCGCTTTTTTACCGCCTTCTCCCTTTAAAAGTGAATTTCCATACATCTCGTTTGAATGGCTAACCGCTCCTTTTACTGTAATGCCAATACAGATGTTTAACTGGGTTTCGCGACCAGAAGAAGCATTTCAATTAAATGCTGCTGCTGCTGGTTTGGTTTTGGTTGTGATGACCCTTGCTATGAATGGCTTGGCAATTTATTTACGTTATCGTATGCGAAAAAATATTAAGTGGTAATAGAAATGCAAACTAGTCCGGAAAAGATTTTAGAACCACTTGAATACAAATCTGAGGTTAGAGATTTAAATTTTTATTATAGTGAATTCAATGCACTAAAAAATATCAATATGGTGCTCCATGATAAAAAGATAACTGCACTCATAGGCCCATCGGGTTGTGGAAAATCAACTTTTCTGCGCTGCTTTAATCGCATGCACGATCTTTATCCTGGAAATCGCTATGAAGGTGAAATTGTCCTGCATCCAGATAATGTCAATATTCTCGCAGCTAACGTCGATCCGATCGAAGTGCGGATGCGAATAAGCATGGTTTTCCAAAAACCCAACCCTTTTCCAAAGTCAATCTATGAGAATGTGGCTTACGGGTTAAGAGTTCGCGGAATTAAACAACGTGCGATTTTGGATGAACGCGTGGAATTGGCATTACGAAATTCAGCTTTATGGGATGAAGTTAAGGATCGTCAGCATGACTTGGCTTTTAATTTGTCGGGCGGACAACAACAAAGACTTTGTATCGCACGTGCATTGGCGACAGAGCCAGAGATATTGTTGTTCGATGAGCCTACTTCTGCGCTTGATCCAATCGCAACAGCGAGTATTGAAGAATTAATCACAGATTTAAAAAATAAAGTTACTATTTTAATAGTGACACACAATATGCAGCAAGCCGCTAGAGTATCTGACTATACTGCCTATATGTATTTAGGTGAGTTGATAGAGTTTAATGTGACAGATACCATTTTTATCAAACCTAAATACAAGCAAACGGAAGATTATATTACTGGCCGTTTTGGTTGATTTTATTATTAGTATAGCTTGTAATTAAATAATGAGCTTCCCGTTTAGCACCCAGCAAGCTAATTTCAGGGTTTGTGATAATATGTACAGGAATTTCATGCATAAGAGTGGAAAATCTTCCTTTATCGCAAAAAGCACGCATAAAATTACCTGACTTCAGGACATCAATAATTTTGGGTGCAATACCGCCAGCAATGTATACCCCACCCCGGCATAATCCTGCCAAAGCCAGATTGCCAGCAAAAGCGCCGTAAATTTCAGCGAATACATTCAACGACTGGATTGCGGTCGGGTGATTATGAGTCTGAGCCAATGCTGTAATGGTGGCGCCACTGTCCTCTTTCAATTGTGTCGCTAATAAATCTGAAGGTTTCTCGTGATTGGATTGCAGAAAGTTGAAAATACTCGTTAACCCCGATCCGGATAACAAACGCTCAACCGATACATGGCCAAATTTATGACGGAGTGTCTGCAGTAAATCGGTTTGTAACGCATTAGTTGGCGCAAAATCCATGTGTCCTCCCTCAGTTGGGAGTGCAGAATAACGATCATTAAGCCAGATTAACCAGGCTACACCCATGCCTGTGCCCGCACCCAGCACTACGCGCATGGCTTGTTCCTGAATGTATCCTGTTTGGAGAGTCACCAGATCGTCTGATGAGAGCGCTTCAACAGCTAATGCGGCCGCTTCGAAATCGTTAATAAGCTTGACAGTGGGGATTGAAAATTGGTGCGAAATATCGTTGCTAGTGATGTGCCAGGGTAGATTGGTTAATGTTGCTTGCTGGGCAACGATAGGTCCGGCAACCGCAAAGCATGCTGCACACGGCGAACACGATGTTTTGGCATTAGCCAGGAAGTCTTTCAATAACTCAGAGAACGTTGCAAAATTCTGACTGCCATAATGTTGCGTAAATAATGGACGAATTCCCCCATGATTTATTTCCGCTATTTGCAAAATTGTTTTGGTGCCACCGATATCACCGTAGAGAAACTGCTGGTTCAAGTATTTATCAATCCTGGAATTAATCGAATCACGGGTTTTAAAAATTGATGAGCTATAGTAGTTGACGCCATTGTTAGTATACATCGACTCGAAGATTTGCATTACCTTCATTGCTATTTGATATATGATGATACATTCAGTACATTTCAAATCTATAGAAGAGCATGATTTTTAAGTATTTATTAATACTCCATCAATATTGTCACGAGAAATTTTATGATTGAGCCATTAATTATTGCTAAAGCAGGTAATACTGAACTTACGCTTTTGCCAGCGATGGCTACGCGTCATGGGTGCATTACCGGCGCAACCGGAACTGGTAAGACAGTC
Organism: Nitrosomonas sp.; assembly: GCA_008015565.1. Lineage (GTDB taxonomy): Bacteria > Pseudomonadota > Gammaproteobacteria > Burkholderiales > Nitrosomonadaceae > Nitrosomonas. Next base: position 4,378 of record SSFV01000045.1, read on the forward strand.
ACATTACAGAAGCTCTCGGAGAGTTTCTCCAGTATCGGTGTGCCGGTTTTTATGGCAGATGTAAAAGGTGATTTGACGGGTATTTGTAAGCCCGGATTGCTTTCTCAAAAAATGCAAGCACGGCTCGATCAACTCAAAATTGATCCGCCCAATTGGCAGGGTTTTCCGGTGACATTATGGGATGTGTTGCAGGAAAACGGTCATCCGTTGCGCGCCACGATTTCCGACATGGGGCCGCTGTTACTGGCACGCCTATTGAATTTGAATGGAACGCAGGAAGGCGTGTTAACGCTGGTTTTTAAAGTGGCTGACGATCATGGCTTGTTATTGCTCGATCTAAAGGATTTGCGTGCTTTAGTACAATATGTCGGTAACAATGCGGATGAATTCAAAACCCAATATGGCAATATTTCATCAGCCTCGATCGGTGCGATTCAGCGCAGTCTATTGCAGTTGGAAGAACAAGGTGCAGACAAGTTCTTCGGTGAGCCCATGCTGAATATCGCCGATCTAATCCAAACTATCGATGGTAAAGGTGTAATCAATATTCTTGCCGCTGACAAGTTACTAAATTCACCGAGGTTATATAGTACGTTTTTGCTGTGGATGTTATCCGAGCTATATGAAAATATGCCTGAGGCCGGTGATCTTGATAAACCTAAACTCGTGTTCTTTTTTGATGAAGCACATTTGCTGTTTAGCACGGCATCCCCTGCATTATTGGAGAAAGTTGAGCAAGTTGTCCGGTTGATTCGTTCCAAGGGTGTGGGTATTTACTTTGTGACGCAAAACCCGTTTGATATTCCGGAAAAAGTGTTAACGCAATTGGGAAATCGTGTTCAACATGCATTGCGGGCATTTACGCCGCGAGACCAGAAAACGGTGAATGCGGTTGCAGAAACAATGCGGCCGAATCCAAAGCTCAATGCCAGACTGGCAATTATGGAATTATCCGTGGGGGAAGCACTGGTTTCTTTCCTTGACTCAGATGGATCGCCAACGGTTACAGAGCGTGCCTTTATCCTTCCGCCCGCCGGCCAGATCGGGCCGGTTACGACGCAGGAACGGGAACAATTAATGCAATCATCCATTGTGGCGGGTGTGTACGAACAGGCAGTTGACCGTGAAAGCGCTTTTGAATTGTTACAAGCGCGTATTGGTAACGAAGATACGCCTAAAAATGCAGCGGGAGCTGTTGTTGGTAATGCAAAGCAACCGGCAGATGAAGGGATTTTAGGGGGATTGGGCGATTTACTATTGGGCTCAACCGGACCACGTGGCGGACGACGCGAAGGAATGATTGATGCCATTGCCAAAAGTGCAGCGCGCTCGGTTGGAACTTCCATCGCACGTGAAATTACGCGTGGTCTGTTAGGATCTCTGTTAGGCCAAAAGCGGCGTTAATCAAAACGAACGGGCATCTCTAAGTATTCAAATTTCGTCGCAGCACTTTATTACTCGCGCCTCGTTTTGTTAAAAGCTTTGAACTATTCGAGGCACTCTAACAATTGTCAGCATCGTTAGAAACTTGTTCATTCAGTATCTTGGACATCGGTATTAAATCCTGGGCATGCGGATAAATCAGAACGATTGATCCCCGGCGGCAATTTGGATACCAGGTCCCGTAGTGCGGTGCGCAAACCTTCTTCCAGTACCGGATGATAAAAAGGAATCTGTAATAAATCCCAAACGGTTAATGACTGACTGATTGCTAAGGCAAGAAGATGGGCCAAGTGTTCGCCTGCTGGCGCGCATAATTCTGACCCTAATAATTGCCCGTTTTTTGAATCTGCGTAAATACGCAACATGCCTTTATTCAATTGCGCTACCCGTGCGCGGCCCTGGTTCTCGAAGCTGACTTGTCCTACAGTAATGGATTTATTTTGCAATTGCTGGAAAGAAGCACCAACAGTAACGATGTTAGGGTCGGAGAAAGTAATCGTTAAGGGTGTGCGCCGCTGAAAACAAGTGATTGAGCTTGCACTTGCGTTAATTCCGGCGATATAACCTTCATCCGCTGCTTCATGAAGCAATGGCAGATGATTGTTGGCATCGCCTGCTAGGAATACCGGCAAATCCTCGATCTGCATAGTATTGGGATTAACATTCGGAATGCCTTGATCATTAACCGCAATACCTAAAGTATCCAATCCCAGATCATCGACATTGGGTTGACGGCCCAGGGCGGCAAAGATGCCATCGACTTCAATTGCGTTGTCACCCGCTGTAATTGTTATGCTGCTTTTTTCCGGGGTGCTTGCAACTTCGGCGCTATTACCCAACAGCAATGGAAACTCATGGGATATCGCGTCCGTGATAGTTTGGTTAATGAGTGGGTCGGTTATTCCGGCGATCAACGGATTTCTGCTGAATCCATAGACTTGAACACCAATCCTGCTGAGTGCTTGGGCCACTTCTATACCAATCGGTCCCATACCAATCACCGCCAGGCGATCAGGAATGGTTTCCTGATCAAATAATGTATCGGAAGTCAGGAGCCGCTTTCCCAGTATTCGCCATTCTGGCGGAATAACCGGACGTGATCCGGGTGCTAGGATAATGCGCTCTGCACGCAATTTCTTGTCGCGAATTTGAACCTGGTGAGGCCCTGATAATCGTGCTTTGGCTGAAATTGCACGTTCCCCAAGCGATTCAGTGTCCTGCACAATTCCAGTCACAAAGCGATCGCGTAAGGCCCGAACACGCTCAAATACTCGCTTTCTATCGATAGATAGCTTTTCCATACCAAAGATACCAAACTCTTCAAACGAATTTCGCCGATAAAACGCATTGGCCGCTTCAATCAGCGCTTTGGATGGCATACATCCTACCCGGGCACAAGTGGTTCCCCACGGGCCATCGTTGATAATGGCGAAATTGTCCGTATGCTTTTTAACTTGACGTAATGCAGAAAGTCCCGCGCTGCCGGCGCCTACAATGATAATGTCATAATCCAGTTTCATTTTTGATCAGTAATTAGAAATTTATTAGAAGAAACTGAATAAATGATAACTGATGAATTGCCAAAGTTCATTAACACAAGTTAACCTTGCTGATTTTACTAACGTCAGTGTCATTCAACTAACGAGATCGCAAGGATTACAGAGTCTTTAAACTTTTTCGAGCCGCCGGTTAAATTTTTTTAAACATTCTGGCATAATGGAATGTGTTTGCTGAGCGAGAGTCTTTCTAATTTCTCCATTAATTTGTTAACTTGCTCAATATTTGAGCTATTCTCTGCTGCAAATAAAATGTGAAAGGATAGGATGAATAAGCCTTAAATTAATTAACGGGATAACGTAGAAATGAACTTGCATTTAACAAGTACTTGGCTATGTTCTTTTAGCTTGCTATTTGCAAGTATATGAATCGTTTCTAATCGATAGGTTAATTCTTAGGAGAAAACAACATACCTTTATGGAAAGTTTATCATCCGGCAGGAGCCTACAATGCTATCCCTAAATTCTATGTGGTTGTGATTTTTAAAGAAATTGCTGAGAGTTGCTGTTTTGTAGGCAGTAAACCACATAATAAGTTTATTCGGTTCAAAGTCGACCGGATTGCCCGTACACTTCCAGGTCCCGTCATCTGAGAATGGTGGATCAAGACCATGGATGACATTCTCACTCCTTTTGTGAGGGACAAAGGATATGACTGGGAGGTTTCTAATGACGAAACACCATTCGATCTTTGGTCATTGCAAGGGGAAATTCCACCTTCCTTTGAATCAACAGCTGAGAAACGTTGGGTTAAGGAAAATAAAGCAAGTCCTTATACCTTGCCGGAGAAGCTTCCTCTCAAACTGGTTCTGGTTCTTTCGCCGGGTGTGACAGGCTGTTAGATGTAAACTTGGTTGATTCCGGTGAGATTCAACCAGCTTCCCGAATTGGCAAGGCAGTATTTCCCGGCATTGCAGACAGGAAAAGTCAATTATAAATTTATTTTCCGCAAAACGGATTCTATTCATCGTATATCATGCCATCGTATATCATGCAGAAAACAATGGCCTATCAAACAATAAGTCCGGCTGCAGGAGAATTGATCAGATCCTGTGCTGATATAACCGACCAACATTTGGAAGTAGTACTTACAAATGCCCGTCAGGCTTTCGAGAGAGAATGGCGGCATTGGCTAGTAGACGGACGAGCCGCTATCGTTTTCGCTGCAGCCGCAATTTTACGTAAAAAAGCAAAGAGTATGCTTATTTCCTGACATTGGAAATGGGGAAGCTTTTTAATGAAGCGTACGTGGAAGTTTGACAGCCAGTCCCTTTCCAGGTACGTTCGACCTTCATGAAAAAGGGTGTTTGTTTCTTCTATAATCCCATCAATAAGGAGTCCAAGATGACCACAAAGCACCGTTTGACCGAACCGTCAACTACTATCGACTTGGGTCAAGAGTCTGTTACGCAACTGCACGAACTGTTACCCGAAACGGTTGCCACACTTAGGCGTAATCTCAACTGCGGCAAACCGGAGGTCGAGGTTGCGGCAGCGGTGGCCATTCTTGATATCGCGCTGATGCCTGCAGCTGCTTATTCGTTTATAGGCCACATCAGCAATCAGACCAATTACACTTTGGTGAGATGCAAGCAGGACTCGAATGGAAACTGGAAAACCTATCCGCACGAAACCATTGGCCCTGGTGGGACATCCAGATTTTATCTTGATTACGATGGATTTCATTTAACCGGCAGTGTCGTCTATACGGCGAAAGGAGCGAACGGTGAGTTCACTATGATGTGGTCTATCCCGTTGTTTGGAGACAACTCCGTCTCGGACTCGTCCTCAATCTCGGGAACGGCCGCCACTTATGAAGGCGGGCGCGGTTGGCACGCCGAAGTCTGGTATTTCCTTACAGCTGCTTAATTAAAGGTCACAGTCGATGACTACCTTTCAGGTCCAATCATCCCTCATCGATGACGTTTATCCACACAAGGCGGTTGGATCGAACGGTGATGTGGCAGTAACGCAAGATAGCTCAGGTCTGCTAACGATCTTCAGTTTGGGAACCAACGGCCGGGTTTTTCGGATCGCTCCTGACGAGAACAGTGAAACCGGCTGGAAAATCGATGATCTCAACTGTCCGGAACCGTTAAATGTCATTGCAACGGTTATGGATAATGAGCGCAATCTAATTGTCTGTGGCGCAAATCAGCGCTCGGCTCGAGCCTACTCGCTAGTAATCAAACCGAGCGGAAATGCTGGTGCATGGAAAACGATTAATGCGAGTCCTGATGTCACTGGCGCGCTGACATTCTACGATTTAAAGCTGCGCGTAACGGCGGCCGGAGCTGTAGAATTCTTTCTGCTCTATTTTCAACGCATGAGCGATCCACGATGGCTGTACACTTATCGAGTCGGGCGGGCTCTTGCGACGGCAGACACGTGGTCGATTGGCTTCAACTTGGACAACTTGCTTTACACTGGGCCGCAGCCAGTCAACATACCTTCGATGACGATAGGGCAGGTAAACGGATTGCCGGCGCTCTACTTGTACTGGTACGAAGCCGAGAAAATTCGTGCCTGGAAGGGACTCGATGGAATACCGGCGGTAGAGGATATCGACGTTCCCGCGCAGTCCGTGATTCGAACGTTGATCGCGCTTGGAGGGACTGACACCACCTTGTACGCAGCGGGTTCGATCGGCGCGGTGACTGCGACAGGGCTGTATAGATACGATCAATCCGGCGATTTTGCTCTTTTGAGCGGAACTTCACCAATCTCAGTTGCGACTGGTATTTACTCCGAAATCACTGGATATGACATCCTGGCGCTTGGCTTAACGGGAAGACTATTCCACATCCATGGTTCAGCAGACGGTGCAAGCTGGACACCTTTCTCGCCAATGGGTGATCGAGTCGTTGCCGCTGTCGGCGCAAGTACGCCTGATGCCGGGGCCATTTTTATTGCTACCACGGTCGATAAGACGCTGCGTCACTACTACCGCAATCCTCCGCAAGCCGACTGGCAGGTCGAGGAAGTCGATGTTCCTGCCGGAACCGCCGAAAAAGTCGTGTGGTATACGACGAAAGTTTCCGCATTGGACGCAAACTCGCGAGCGATCAACGGGCTTCAGGTTATGGTATCCTGCGCTGAGGCGACGGAAGTTCTTGTCAATGGTAAACCTAATCTGGTAGGGCCAGGACGCACTGCGGTTTTTGAAACGAGCATTGTGGGCAACTTGCTTATTCAACAGTCCACCGCTGAGCTTTCCAACCTGTATGTCCCGTCGCTGAAGCTTGACCTGCTAACTGGTGAATCAAGTACACTCGAACCCTACGCTGAAGTGAGAACACAGCTCTATCACCTCACCGGCGAAGAACTAAAAAGGGCCAAATCCAGATCTGGTAATCCGGTTTTGCCGGCAGCACAGCAGGGCAATGCCGATCTAATCGCACGCAGTATTGCCACAGGTGCTTCGCTAGGCCTTGCTCCGCCAACAGGTGTGCCGTTGCAACGATGGGAGGATCTGGATTGTCCGCGCGTGGGTTCGGTGCGTTTTACGCCGTCAAACTCAACTGAGATGATCGATCTGGGTATTGATATCGGCGATCTTTTCGAAGGCATCAAGGAAAGTATTTTTGGAGCATTCTCGGCGGACCTGAAAGCTGTTGGCGAGCACATTGTCACCGGTTTGAATCTAGTCATTACTACCGCTGATGGTACGTATGCGGTCTTTCTGGCTACCATGGAGCACGCGTTTGACGCGATTCGGAGTGTGTTTGAAAGTGTTGGGGTGGTGTTTCAGGATGTGCTCGAGTGGCTTGGAAAGTTGTTCGACTGGGAAGCGATCAAGGTACTCTCTGCCAGCGTGAAGTCGATGATGTTTGAAGGCCTAAATAGTATCCCGCAGATGCTGGTTCTGGCCAAGCTTCCTAATGAAATCGATTCGATCTTCAATGACTTGCGGCAGCAAGCGTCAGGTTCACTCAACTACATCCGTCAACAGGTCGGTACCAGCAGCGCAGGTGCGGCAGCACAAACGGCCGGCTTCAAGAACTCCGACTCGGTATTTACCTTCAAAGGCAAGTCCTATAGCAACGAAGCCAACTGGCTGTTGGATCGCCTAACGCCTCAGTTGAGTGGAGCAGTCTTTGCGATCGATCTCGGCAACCCGGGCTGGAATGGCTTTGAGGTGGTCTGGGCGTCCATCACCAAGGACTTTCTGGAAACTGGGGAAACGATCGCGAACAACTTCATCCAATTGTTTCAGAATCTCGCGACCAGTGCGGAAATTCTATCCACCGCTATAAACTCGATCATTGATCAATTTCAGGTTTTGGTTGATGGCGTTCTGACGGCACTGCAAGGGATCGCTTCCGGTTTAGTTGGCGCTTTGCAAACTTTGGCCGCAAACACCGCTCTCAGTGACCTGATGAACACGCCTATCCATATCCCGATCATTGGCGACATCTTGGCTGCCGTGGGGCTCGACGGCATGACAGTTCTGGACATCCTGTCCTATCTTGTCGCGATACCGATGCATGTGGTAAACACGAATGTCGGCAGCCCTATTCCCGCCTCCGATATTGCGGCCACACCGGTTGGCGTCTATCTGGCTATGGGCATTATGTTTTTCGTGATAATGGTGCTAACCGCCGTCAACGATTTCCTGCAAGAAGGCAAAATGGTGCTTGCGGTGTTGTCAAGCATCGTCTGGATAGCGGCAGCTGGATTGATTTTCTTCGGCGTAGGCAAGGCAGCGTCGCCTCCGCCTGAGCTCATTATTGCGGCCGTCTTGTACCTCGGATATCAATTTGTCGGCCTTCGCGTAAACGTGCTTTATTTTGGCCATCCCTCGGCTGTTCGCAAGTTTGCAATTTACTCGATCTTAGATGCCGTCGTAATGAATGTGTTGGCGGGCATTTGGGCGGGGCGGACCCGTCAAGATCCCGATCCCAACAATCACCCGAAGCCGTGGCAAATGACCGCCAATCACGTTGGAACGCTGACTGACATCTTCCGCTGGTCGGACCTTATTTGGCCACCCCCAGACCCAAAACCGCTCGCAGCGCGGCTGATGATGGTGGGCGTGAACGTGGTCGGGATGGGCGCGCTTACCGCAGGTGCGATCGCGGATTACGTTTATTCGCTGGAGCATCCAGAGTCCGCAATGTCCGGGCGAGTTGAATAGCCCGTCTTAAGCTCAGTTGAAGACGGGAGAAGTTTCAGTGATTACTGGAGTGTCCAAAAGTCTCGTGGAATCATAATTTCAAAGCGGCCTTGCGGGCGATTGATAAAATGGTTGGAAAACCCATTTGCTTTGTTATCCAACGGCTCACTTAGAAATACTGCCTGCTCCGATTTCATCAAACTTTCAAATACCTAGCAGAGTATGGTTTGTACATCCAGTCTTTGTCTTTAATGCAAATTCTTTATCGTTTCATCGAAAAATTCTTGGTATGCTTGCTTAACAAGCATGTTCGATCCTTTGCGTTTTGATTACACAATTTCTTGTTAAAATCAGATCTTTTATGCTTATTCCAGACACAATTAAATTTACACTACCTTTATTTTTTCGGAGGTAGATTTTTGCGATGTATTTTATTGATAATTCCTGAGGAGCTTTTATGGAGCGCTTTACGATTTCGATGGATGAGCAGCTTTTTGAACAGTTCGACAAACTTTCCCATGCGCGTGGTTATGACAATCGCTCAGAAGCAATCCGGGATCTTGTGCGCGAATATCTTGAAACGGCACGCATGCAAAAAGACAACAAAGGCTATTGTATCGCTACATTGAGTTATATTTATAACCACCATGAAAGGGATTTAGCCAGCCAAGTCACCTCTGCGCATCATCATCATCATGATTTAACCTTGTCGAGCATGCATGTGCATATGGATCATGAGAATTGCCTGGAAGTGGTGATTCTGCGAGGGATTATTGAAGATGTCAGGCGTTTCGCCAACCAAATTATTGCTACGAATGGTGTACGGCATGGCAAATTGCATATCGTGCCGATTGAGCTGGCGCAAGGCAATCACAATCACTCGCACTCAAGCGGTTCGCATATTCATAGCAAGCCGTTGACTTGAGATAAAGTTAAGCCAATAAACCCCCCGTTCTAAGAAACGAGGGTTAATCTGAAATCGGGTTTTTGCCTGTGTCAGCTTGCCCAATATTTGGATTTGCTGGCCGCAAACAGGAACATCCACATAGTTAATACAAATGGGAATGTCAGTGTTGGCAGTCCAATCGGTGCAAGAAAATTAGCCAAACCAGCTTGGCAGATAACCGTTAAAATGCCCGCTAGTAACGCAAGGATTGCAGTGCCCGTAGTTGGTTTCAGAAACACCCAGCCAACCGCCATCATAGTCAATACCGGATTGAATCCGTACAGTCCCATTTCAATCAGCGTCTTATCCGCACCTAGGCAAACAGGGATGACAACGCCGACGATTGCGCCTGCGAATGCCATGAGCGCGCCGCGCAACGAGGTGATGGCTATACCTACAAGAAATAAAATCCCGACAATGACGCTATCGGCAAACATGACTTCACCGACGCCTTTAGTGATTGCGGTATACCAGGCTTCAATTGCCTCTTGCGATAAACTTGCAAACTCTGTCGTGACCACGGATGCGGCCGCAATGTCAGCGGGAATTGCCGGTGCGGGTAATACCGGGCCACGTGAGAAGCCATCAAAAGAATAGACGGCAACCATGAACATCCAGCACGTCAACACAAATGGCGAAGTAGAAGCGGGAATGTTATAAGGTTGCAGAATTCGCATTAACGCCGCTAAAACGACAGTGGACAAGATCGAAGCGAGTACGACATACAACCACAACTGCGGTGTGTTTTCCAAAAACAGAAATAGACAGGGTCCTACCAGGGTGCCGTTGAATCCATATAAACCCGCGTCGATATCATCTTCCGAGAATCCCAGCAAGTAGGCTGCTACGGTGCTGCTGATTACACCTACCGTGGCGGCCAGGCCGGCAGTAATTCCGCCTACGTACAGAGCAATTAGGAAAATAAGGCCGGTAACGGCATTGCAACAGAAAAAAACTTGTCCTACGCCTCTGAAGATAACACGCAGAGGTTTTGGTATAGCTTTGTCAATCGATAAAGACCAGTCCATGGTGACGAACTCCTAAAGTTTGTGATAAAAGTAATAACAATTACAGTAACTTAGAGATGTTATGCTGCACGTTTGAGCTGAAGGCGGGTTATTCAAATATGCCGCAGCGCTTCTTAACTTACCCGTTGCTTCACTTCATCCAGTAGCCCTTGTTTTACAATGAAATCGACAACTTGATCGACGCCTTCTCCAGTATGCAAGTTGGTGAATACAAATGGCCGGTCTCCGCGCATTCTTTTTGCATCCCGTGCCATGACTTCCAAGCTTGCGCCGACGTGCGGAGCCAGATCCGTTTTATTAATGACAAGCAATGCTGAGCGGGTGATGCCGGGGCCGCCTTTACGAGGTATTTTCTCGCCTGCGGCGACGTCAATAACATAAATTGTCAGATCGGAGAGCTCAGGGCTGAAAGTGGAGGCCAAGTTGTCGCCACCCGATTCGATCAGAATCAGGTCGAGATTAGGAAAATCTGCCGTCATGCGCGCAATTGCTTCGAGATTGATGGAAGCATCTTCTCTAATGGCGGTATGCGGGCATCCGCCTGTCTCCACACCCATCAGGCGTTCCGGAGGCAACGCATTAGCGCGCAGCAAGATCTCCATGTCTTCCTTGGTATAGATATCATTTGTAATCACAGCCATTTCGTAATGGTCGCGCATTTTTTTGCTCAATGCTTCGCATAAAGCTGTTTTGCCGGAACCGACCGGACCGCCGATACCGACTCTAAGAGGGTTTGAGTGTCTGTTCACGTTATTATTTCCATTAAATTATGATCGATATACTCTGCTATATTGTATTTCATGCTGCATCGACAGCAATGATAGTCCAGGTGCCCAGTTGGATAATTCATCGTCGTCAAGCTGTTGAGCATGTTGCGCAGCATGCTCGATGGCGGAATGCAAAGAAAGCAGAAGATTTTGTCCTGAAACTTGTCCCAGTGGAACCGATTTGACGCATACCAGCACTTGATTCTCGATCATCGAAAACAGCATGCCCAGCAGCGCCGCTTCATGCGGTACAGCCAGTGCTTCTGCCGCGCAGGCAAAAGCGGTGGGCAAGGGTATTTCGGATTGGCTCGCAAGAATCGCGCGCAATGATTCATCGGCCACCTTGAGATCCATGACGAGTTTCGCTAATGAATACCCCATTTGTATTGTTTCGGCACGGAATTCTGCGGTATCGCGCGCTGCAATAAAGCATTCATTCCAGTAATTCACGGCTTCAGCATCGCGTGCGGCAAATGCCTTGAGCAGGCGCCATACGATGGGCGCTTCAAAATCGGCAACGATGTTTAACGATTCGGTAATCCATGTTTTTGCTGAGCTTTCATTGTTAACGCTGCCTAGTTCAATAGCGGATTCCAAGCCTTGGGAATAGGTATACGCACCGATCGGCAATGATGGGCTGGCTAATTGCAATAAGCGAAGTAATAAGGCGGATTGCAAGGTCTATTCCTTCGTTTCGATGTCTGATGGACGGTGAATTCTTTGCCGGGCAGGGATGGGCGCCAACGGGCCGTGCGCATGATAATGACCGTCGCCATGATGATGATGTCCGCCCCCGCTATAAGCGCCTGATTCCGGTTCAAATTGCGCTTCCTCTTCAATAATTGTGGCACCTAGGCCTTCCAGCATTTGTTTTAATACAGCATCCTGGTGGATACGTAAAAAACCTTCTCCTACTTGCGTTTGCGTGTGGCGATTGCCTAAATGAAAAGCGCATCGCAACATATCATGAGGTGAATGGCAGATTACTTTGTACGTGGGCTCCTTGGCGGCGATGATTTGAACGATATGGCCATCATCGCTTTTAAGCAAATCGTTGTGACGGAGCACGGTGCCGCGTGCAGTAAAGATGGCAACTTCCTCGCCCGATGCAAGGGATGTTCTCAATCTGCTGTTTTCGCGCATTTCATAGGGCAGAACGAGCTGCGCATAAATCGTTTCTGCTTGATCCACTTTAGTATTGAGTGTAAGCATTTTATTGTTTTTCTGAATAATCAAAGCTATTGGGAGGGTATTGCCGCAATAATCGCGGCAACACCATCCGGTTAAATATAAAGCATACCCTTACAGCGTTTTCTCCTAAAACAAGAAGTATCGTTGCGCCATCGGAAGTACATCTTCGGCACCGCACGTAAGAAGCTGGCCATCCGCGCGCACTTCATAAGTTTCCGGATCCACTTCCATTTTTGGCGTGGCACTATTATGAATCAT
>SSFV01000040.1 GCA_008015565.1 Nitrosomonas sp.
AAGCCGTCCACCGCACGTCACTGGGTTAATTGATCGCCCTGATCGGTAATATTGCTCTGGGTGACGCCAAAGCGCGCAGCCGCGACGTACTCGGTCATGTGTTCGAATATTTTCTCGGCGAATTTGCCTTGGCGGAAGGCAAGCAAGGCGGCCAATTCTACACCCTGCGCAGCATTGTCGAACTGCTGGTGAACATGCTGGAACCGTACCAAGGCCGGGTATTCGATCCGTGCTGCGGCTCCGGCGGCATGTTCGTGCAATCGGAAAAATTCGTCGAAGAACACCAGGGCCGCATTAGCGATATTTCCATCTACGGCCAGGAAAGCAACCAAACCACCTGGCGGCTGGCGAAAATGAACCTCGCCATCCGAGGTATCGACAGCTCGCAAGTCAAATAGAATAACGAAGGCTCGTTCCTGAACGATGCGCACAAAGACCTGAAAGCCGATTTCATCATCGCCAACCCGCCGTTCAACGTCAGCGACTGGAGCGGCGAGCAACTGCGCGGCGACGCGCGCTGGCAATACGGCGCGCCGCCGCCCGGCAACGCCAATTTCGCCTGGTTGCAGCATTTCGTCCATCACCTGTCGCCCAGCGGCATCGCCGGTGTGGTACTGGCGAAAGGCGCGCTGACCTCGAAAACCTCCGGCGAAGGCGACATCCGCAAACGCCTGATTGCCGACGGCAACCTGATCGACTGCATCGTCAACCTGCCCGCCAAATTGTTCCTGAACACCCAGATTCCGGCGGCGCTGTGGTTCTTGAATCGCGCGCGCAACAACGGCCATCCGCGTAAAAATGAAATCTTGTTCATCGATGCGCGCAATCTCGGGCATTTGATCAACCGCCGCACCCGCGAACTGTCGCACGACGACATCCGCAAAATCGCCGATACCTACCATGCCTGGTGTTGTACGGACGCATTGCCGCCACACGATCCGGCAAACGACCCCGTAGGGGCGCGTTGCACGCGCCCTCATTGCATCCGCCCGTATTGCACGTGCCCCAATTGCATCCGTCCCCGTTGCATCATCAGGGCGCGTGCAACGCGCCCCTACGGGGATGTGCGGGGATTTTGCGCGTCGGTGCCGATTTCGCGCATCGCCGAACTGGATTACGTGCTGACACCGGGACGATACGTCGGCCTGTTGCACCGCCAGAACAAAACCCTCGAAGCGATGACTGAAACGTTGTTTAGGCAGTGGTTTGTGGAGGAAGCGCAGGATGATTGGGAAGAAGTAAAGATTGCCGATTTCGTTGAGTTAAACCACGCAAATATCGACAAAAACTATCCATACCCAACAATCGAATATCTGGATACCGGGTCTCTAATTAGCGGAAAAATTGAGAGCTTTCAGTCTTTTTCTTTGAATGACGCACCCAGTAGGGCAAAACGTCTCGTTCAGCACAACGATGTTCTGATTTCTACAGTAAGACCAGATCAGAAGCACTATGGGATTATCAAGAATTCAATTGAAAATTTGGTAGTATCTACTGGTTTTTGTGTTCTGACATGCACAAAAATTGATCCACACTTCATATACTTGCTTTTGACTAATAATGAAATGACGGACTATTTACACACGATAGCCGAAGGCTCTACGTCAACTTATCCATCTTTAAAACCTTCGGATATTGGCTCTATTTCTTTCCAACTTCCGCCGCATAACAGACTGAAAGAATTTTCAGTTTTTACTCAAGACTCATGGAAAAAGATTGAAAGAAACCATATACAAATCCGCACCCTCGAAACCCTGCGCGACACCCTGCTCCCCAAACTGATGAGCGGCGAGGTGCGGGTCGATTATCCGTAGCGCATTGCATGCGCCCATTGATGCGCCCACATTTCATGCGCCCCAAATGCGCGGATGGTGTGGAACCAGGGCGCGTGCAACGCGCCCCTACCGAATGGTTTGACGCGCATTTTACGCGGATACTATGACCTACAACCCAACTCTTCATCATCGCAAATCAATCCGTTTACAGGGTTATGATTATTCCCAGGCCGGTTTGTATTTCATTACCATTTGCACGCACGGCCGGGTGCCGTTGTTCGGGGAAATCGCCGATGGGGTGATGGTGCTGAATGTGGCGGGAAACATCGTGAGTGAGGAATGGCACAAAACAGGACAGATCCACCACCAAATCGGATTGCACGAATTTGTCATCATGCCCAATCACATCCACGGCATCATCCAACTCGTAGGGGCGTATTGCATGCAGATTCGGATGAACAACCAGGGCGCGTGCAACGCGCCCCTACGGTGCCGCCCACATCAATGATTCAGCGCGCCCCCACGGTGGGAGATGTGGTGCGAGGGTTTAAATCGTCGGTGACGAAACGGCTGAATGCGTTACCGGGTGCATCCGGTCAACGCATCTGGCAGCGTAATTATTACGAGCACATCATCCGCAACGAGGATGCTTACCTGAAAATCGCGGAATATATTCAAACCAATCCGCAACGCTGGGAAATGGATACTTATTATGTCTAAACTCACCGAATCCGCCATTGAAGCACTGGCAATCCAGCTACTCGAGCAGCTTGGCTACAGCCATATTCACGCGCCGGATATCTCGCCCGACGGCGATCGTCCCGAACGCACCCGCTACGATCAAGTATTGTTGACCGGCCGGTTGCACGAAGCGCTGCAACGCATCAACCCCGGCATGGGAAGCGCGATCTTGCAGGCTGCCTTGAAAGAGGTCGAGCGCATCCATTCTCCCGATTTGCTGACCAGCAACGAAGCGTTTCATCGCTTGCTGACCGAAGGCGTCAAAGTCAGCACCCAGCAAGATGGCAGCGAGCGCGGCGGAATTGTCTGGCTGGTCGATTTCGACAACCCCGGCCATAACGAATTTATTGTGGCCAATCAGTTCACCGTGATTGAAAACAACCAGGCCAAGCGCCCGGATCTGGTGCTGTTCGTCAATGGCTTGCCGCTGGCGGTGATCGAGCTGAAAAATGCCGCCGATGAAAACGCCAGCCTCCAATATGCATTCCGGCAACTGGAAACCTACAAACGCAGCATTCCCAGCTTGTTTACCTACAATGCCTTACTGGTGATCTCGGATGGACTGGAGGCAAAAGCCGGTTCGTTGTCGGCGGATTTCAGCCGTTTCATGACGTGGAAAATTCCCGATGATGTTGGGGCAAATAATCATTTGCCCCAACAACGGATTGAATTGGAAACCCTGATCAATGGGATGCTGAACCCAAAAACCTTGCTCGATCTGGTGCGGCATTTCGTGGTGTTCGAGAAAACCCGGAAGGAGGATCCGCATAGCGGCGTGATCAGCATTCAAACGGTGAAGAAGATCGCCGCGTATCACCAGTATTATGCAGTGAATGCCGCGGTGGCGTCGACGTTGCGCGCAGCCGATGCGGGCGCTGCATTCCGGGCGATGCAGGATCCGGCCGGTTATGGTCTGCCGGGTGTGGCGCAGCAACTCAAAGGCGACAAAAAAGCCGGGGTTGTGTGGCATACGCAAGGCAGCGGCAAATCGCTGTCGATGGTGTTTTATACCGGCAAGATCGTGCTGGCGCTGGATAATCCGACGGTTGTGGTGATTACCGACCGCAACGATCTGGACGATCAGCTGTTCGATACCTTTGCCGCGTGCAAGCAATTGCTGCGGCAGGAGCCGCGGCAAGTGGAGAATCGTCAGCAGTTGAAGGAATTGCTGCGCGTAACTTCCGGCGGCGTGATTTTCACCACCATCCAGAAATTCCAGCCGGACGAAGGCAACGTGTACGAGACGCTATCGGATCGCCACAATATCGTGGTGATCGCCGACGAGGCGCATCGCACGCAATACGGTTTTTCCGCCAAAACCGTGGACGACAAGAATGCTCAAGGCGCGGTGACCGGTAAAAAAGTGGTGTACGGTTTTGCCAAGTATCTGCGCGATGCGTTGCCGAATGCGACCTATTTAGGCTTCACCGGCACGCCGATTGAAAAAACCGATGTCAACACGCCCGCGGTATTCGGCCATTATGTCGATATTTACGACATTGCGCAGGCGGTGGAAGACGGCGCGACGGTGCGCATTTTTTATGAGAGCCGCCTAGCCAAAGTCGCGCTGAGCGAGGAAGGCCGCAAACTGATCCAGGCACTGGATGATGAACTGGATCAGGGCGAACTGACCGATACGCAAAAAGCCAAAGCCAAGTGGACGCAGATGGAAGCACTGATCGGCAGCGAACGCCGCATCCGGAACATTGCACAGGATATCGTCAGCCATTTTGAAGCGCGTCAGGAAGTCTTCGCCGGTAAGGGCATGATTGTCTGCATGTCGCACCGTATTGCGGCAGATCTTTACACTGAAATCGTCAAACTGCGCCCGCAATGGCATTCTGATGATCTGAACAGAGGTGTGATCAAGGTGGTGGTGACAGCGGCATCTTCCGATGGTCCGGTCATGGCGAAACACCACACTACCAAGCAGCAACGCAAGATCCTGGCCGAGCGGATGAAAGACAACCGCGACGAACTGAAGCTGGTGATCGTGCGCGATATGTGGTTGACCGGATTCGACGCGCCTGGCATGCATACGCTGTACATCGACAAACCGATGAGAGGCCACAATCTGATGCAGGCCATTGCAAGGGTCAACCGTGTGCATGGCGACAAGCCCGGCGGCTTGGTGGTGGATTATCTCGGCATTGCGTCGGATTTGAAGGAAGCGCTGGCGTTTTATTCCGATGCAGGCGGCAAGGGCGACCCGGCGTTGATGCAGGAAGTGACATTCTCCACGTGCCTGTTTTTTTACCGTCTAATCTTTGATGTTGACGCAGATTCTTTATCAAATGAATGAAATTTTAATCGCCCTCATCAAAAAGTATGAGGCAATGACATTGCCCATTGTGTAGAAGAATTTACAAAGAGTTTACATTTACGTAACAATTTTTCTTGGATTACAGTCTATAGTTGCTTCCATTGAACAAGGTGCTTTATCGATAGAACAATTTTTTTACTCTTCTAATTTAGGAGGCTACAACTATGGCAAACATATCTTTTCTCGTTAAAGGAGCGGTAAATGAACAACACGCTGCAACGGCTTGGGTAACCATCGAAGAAATGAAGGGTGGTTCGCTATTTTTTAAAGTCAAGCAAGCCGGCGGTATGATGGGTAATTTGCATGGTCTGTATTTTGATATCGCCGATGAAACTATCGTGAATACATTACAGGTCAAGGAGATATCGATTGATGTTCGTGCCGATGAAGATCCGATCATTGGGAGAAAATATGGCACCGATCTGACCGAATCGTTTTCTCGAAAAACCACATCTCCGGTTGATGCCAAAGAGATCATTAGAGAGTATTCCTTTACATTACAAAGCAGAAAGCGTGCATTGGCACTGAGTGATTTTTCTCGTATGCAACTGGATTATTCGGCCCATCGAAATGATGGTGCCGGCACAACCATTAATGACGACGATAGTCATCGTTGGCTGTACTTGGCATTATTGTAGGAGTCTTTTTCAATTGCAAAAATGAGGAAGAACAATACATAAAGGAGAGATAATTAATTGTGCGGATGGATGATAGAAATTACCGGCATTTGGAAATCGCTACAGTTTCTTTGTTACCGGCTAAATGAATTCATCCGCCAATATCTTCCCGCTGAACTCACACACGAATACAAACCGCCACTATCACTTATTTTATAAGGCTTATCTTTAGCTTTTACTTAGCGCACTGCGGCACCAGTAAACATTTTACTGGTATATCAAGCGATAACATGTTATTTCTTGATATGGTCAAGCTTACAAAATATCAATAAATCAGGGTGTTGATACGGTAAAAATTGCTACTGGTGCCGAGAGGGGGAATCGAACCCCCATGATGTCACCATCGCGGGATTTTGAGTCCCGTGCGTCTACCAATTCCGCCATCTCGGCTAACATGATTCTTTTTCGTGAAAAAAAGCAGAAGGCGCAATTATCACTGAAAACCTACAGCGCAGCAAGCCACATGGGCGAAAAACATCCTGCACCGGTATAATTGCGGACATGAAAACTCAAGATTTTGATTATCAGCTACCCGCTGAACTCATCGCGCAATTTCCCGCAGAACAACGTACCAGCAGCCGCTTGCTCTATCTGGATAGTATGAATGATCAATGGCAAGATGCGGTATTTACAGATTTACCCAAATTTCTCGATGCTGGGGATGTGATGGTGTTTAACGATACCCAAGTAATCAAAGCGCGTTTATTTGGCAAGAAAAATAGCGGAGGTAGAGTGGAAGTCATGATAGAGCGGATCTTGGACGATTCTCATGTTTTAGCTGCTATTCGCGCAAGCCATGCACCGCAATCCGGTTCACAGTTACTTCTGGCGGATGCGTTAAACGTAACTGTCATTACGCGCGAACAGGAATTTTATGTGTTGCGTTTTGAGCATGAAAAAGCCATTGCGGAATTATTGGACCTGCATGGTCACTTACCGCTGCCCCCCTATATCGCCCGATCAGCTATCGCCAATGACGAAACACGCTATCAGACCGTATATGCCAGGAATTCCGGCGCTGTTGCAGCGCCGACGGCAGGTTTGCACTTTGATACGGTCATGATGGATCAACTGCATGCAATGGGCGTCATGATTGTTTATGTCACACTGCATGTCGGTGCTGGCACATTTCAGCCAGTGCGGGTTGAAAATATTGCCGATCACACCATGCACAACGAGCGTTACCATATACCTCAGGCCACTATCGATGCAATCCACCAAGCCAAAATGACGGGAAAGCGCATTCTTGCAGTCGGAACAACATCGTTGCGAGCACTCGAGGCTTGTGCATCGGTTCATCAAGGTAAATTGATCGCGGGTTATGGAAGCACAGAAATTTTTATTACGCCTGGATACCCTTTTTCAGTGGCAGACCGGTTATTGACAAACTTTCATTTGCCGCGTTCTACTTTATTGATGCTGGTTTCAGCTTTCGCAGGTGTAGAAATTATTAGGCGCGCTTATCAACATGCCATTCATAAACGTTATCGTTTTTTCAGCTATGGAGACGCTATGCTGATTGAGAAGAAGATATGAAATTCCAGTTGCATTGTACGGATCACGCCGCCCGCCGCGGTACACTGACGCTCGCACACGGCACAATCGAAACGCCCGTTTTTATGCCGGTGGGGACTTATGGCGCGGTTAAGAGTATGCCCCCCGCAGCACTGCAAGCGATCAATGCACAAATCATTCTGGGTAATACTTTTCATTTATGGCTACGTCCAGGTTTGGAAGTCATACATGCGCATGGCGGATTACATGGCTTCATGGGCTGGCATGGCCCGATATTGACCGACTCCGGTGGATTCCAGGTCTATAGCCTGGGTCAATTGCGTAAAATTACTGAGCAAGGCGTGCAGTTCAAATCGCCGGTCAATGGCGATAATTGCTTCCTTTCCCCGGAAGAATCAATGCGTATTCAACGCACGCTTAATTCCGATATCGTGATGATATTTGACGAATGCACACCTTATCCGGCCGATGAAGACACCACCCGGTTGTCGATGGAACTCAGCCTACGTTGGGCAGAGCGTTCCAAACACGCACATGACGGCAATACCAATGCATTGTTTGGTATCGTCCAAGGCGGAATGTACGAACATTTGCGCGACCAATCATTTGCTGGTTTGCACAACATCGGTTTTGATGGGTATGCTATCGGCGGTTTATCGGTTGGAGAACCCAAATCCGATATGCAGCGAATTTTGAGTCATACCGCACCGCTGCTTCCAACCGGCAAACCACGTTATTTGATGGGAGTCGGCACACCGGCTGACATCGTTCATGCCGTGGCCCAAGGTATCGATATGTTTGATTGCGTATTGCCAACACGCAATGCCCGCAACGGCTGGTTGTATACGCGTCACGGTATCCTCAAGTTGAGAAACAGCCGCTACCGTCTGGATACAACACCTCCAGATGAGCATTGCGGTTGTTACACCTGTCAACATTTCAGCCGCGCATACTTGCATCATTTGCAGCGCATTAACGAAATGCTCGGCGCACATCTGAATACCATTCATAATTTGTTCTATTACCAACAGTTAATGAAAGAAATTCGTAACGCCATTGAAAACAAACAATTCGAGGAATATGCACAAGAATTTCAGGCATAAGCGGTCATCATGCTAATATGTGCTTTTTTATAACAGTTTCAGGAGAATTTTATGCTGATTAGTGATGCATTTGCTCAAGCCGCTGCACCGGCGCAGTCCGACGCAAGCTTATTAAGCTTATTACCGATGGTCGGTATATTCATTTTGTTTTATCTTCTGCTCATTCGCCCGCAATCCAAACGCGCAAAAGAACATAAACAAATGGTAGAAGCGCTGCAAAGAGGCGATGAAGTGATCACCAATGGCGGCATTTTAGGCGTTATTATCAATGTCAGTGAAAGTTACGTCATCGTTGAAATCGCACCAACGATAGAAGTCACGGTACTAAAATCGTCCGTACAAACGCTGCTACCCAGAGGAACACTCAAGAGTATCGAACCCAGAGGCGGAAAAACACAAAAACCTAAAATAGCAAAACCATCAGCTGCTGAAACCAATCAAGTGGAAGAAACCAGCAAAGTTGCGGAAAATAAAGATACCGAACCCGAGAAAGATACTGAAAAGAAATAGTCCTCAAGATAAAACCGGAAGTTTTTGTTCTAGCACCATTTTCAGCAAATTTTTCACCTTATTATTTAAGCTTAACTAATAACTCATGAATCGCTATGCACTTTGGCAATACCTGATTATTGTGATTTCACTTATTTTCGGATTGCTCTACACTTCTCCCAATTTTTATGGTGAATCACCCGCAGTACAGATTTCACCGTTGCGCGGTTCCGTCAATATCGACAATACCTTGTTACAACGAGTCGAGGATGCATTAAAACAAGCCAATCTTTCCACCGATGGCCTTGTTCTCGAAGGCAATAGCATCAAAGTACGATTTGCTGATACTGACACACAAATCAAGGCCAAAGATTTGCTCGAATCCGCTCTTGGCAGTGAATACATTATTGCATTGAATCTACTACCCAATTCTCCCCAGTGGTTAACCAACCTTGGCGCATTGCCGATGTACCTGGGTCTTGATTTGCGGGGTGGTGTGCATTTTATGCTCGAAGTCGATATGGAAGGCGCCCTTGAAAAATCGTTGGAACGCTACAGTACCGATATCCGCAGCACCTTGCGTGAACATAAAATTTCCTATACGGGACTCGAGAAACTGGATAAGAAACTCATTTTAAAATTTCGAGACAGTGAATCGCGCACAAAAGCCCAAGCTGAATTAAAAACAAACTATCCAGATCTTGGTTTCAGTGAAGAGCAAGTTGATAACAGATATCACCTTGTCACCACGATCAAACCTGAAGCACGGGTACGCATGCAGGATTCTGCCGTAATGCAAAATATCACAACATTACGCAATCGCGTCAATGAATTAGGCGTTGCTGAGCCGATCATTCAGAAAGCCGGGGCGGATCGTGTCATTGTGCAATTACCCGGTGTACAGGACACCGCCAAAGCAAAAGATATTCTGGGACGAACCGCCACATTGGAAATACGCATGGTCGATGATGAACGCGATATCAGCTCGGCCTTGCGCGGCCAAGTCCCATTTGGCACGGAATTATATGAAGAACGTGGCGGCAGCCCGTTATTAGTTAAAAAGCAAGTCCTGCTAACGGGTGAACATATTACTGATGCTCAACCGGGTTTTGACAAAGACAACCAGCCGGCAGTGCATATTAATTTGGATAGCAGCGGATCACGCATTTTTAAACAACTGACACGTGATAACGTTGGTAGAAGAATGGCAATTCTTTTGATCGAAAAAAATCAAGCGGAGGTCGTCACTGCACCGGTAATCCGCGAAGAGATTGGTGGTGGCCGTGTTCAGATCAGCGGCCGCATGACGAGCATGGAAGCACGTGATGTTGCATTGCTACTTCGAGCAGGCGCACTCGCAGCACCAATGGATATTATTGAAGAACGCACAGTCGGGCCGAGTCTAGGTGCTGAAAATATTGAGCGAGGATTTAATTCCACACTGTACGGATTTTTAGCGGTAGCCATTTTTGTAATGATTTATTACACAGCATTTGGTGTAATTTCTGTTCTTACTCTCACTTTTAATTTATTACTGCTGGTAGGTTTACTATCTATCCTGCAAGCTACTCTGACTCTGCCGGGGATGGCTGCACTGGCATTAACCGTGGGTATGGCAATTGATGCCAACGTTTTGATTAATGAACGTATTCGTGACGAATTACGTGCCGGTGCTTCGCCACAGCTTGCAATCCATGCAGGATATGAACGTGCATTGGGAACTATTCTGGATTCCAACATCACAACTTTAATCGCCGGTATTGCGCTTTTTGCTTTTGGTTCTGGCCCCGTCAAAGGGTTTGCTGTTGTGCTTTGCTTAGGAATATTAACTTCTGTATTTACGGCAACCTTTGTTTCACGAGGTATGGTAAATCTCGTATATGGCAGTCGTCGCAAATTAAATTACGTTCCTATCGGTAAAATATGGATACCCGAGCCAAGCGCTGCCATCAATACAATCCCATCTCCTGATATAGATGACAATCAACAAGCAGCCATAGGAAAAGGAAAAATCGATGAACCGGTAGTTGAAAACATTGCGCCTCAAGCCAGCAATCAAAATCACAATGCCGCTGAAATCATCAATCAGGCGTCTGGCAATACCACAACCC
>SSFV01000110.1 GCA_008015565.1 Nitrosomonas sp.
CACCCTTGGCAGTGAACGCATCCATTGTTTTCGAACAGGAATATACTCATATTGATGGCGATTCCGCTTCGTGTGCGGAATTCTATGCGCTGCTGTCATCTCTCGCGGAGCTGCCGCTTAATCAGAGCATTGCAGTTACTGGTGCTGTAAACCAATTTGGCGATGTATTGCCGATTGGCGGGGTCAATGACAAAATCGAAGGGTATTTCAAATTATGTGAGAAAAAAGGTTTAACCGGCGACCAAGGTGTATTAATCCCGTATGCCAATCGCCAGCATTTAATGCTCGATGCGAACGTCGTGACTGCGGTTGAAAATGGCTTATTTACGATTTATACCATGCAGCATGTAATGCAAGGATTGGAATTGCTCACCGGGATGCCTGCCGGAATTTTTGAAGCAGGACGTGCTTCCGGGTATTCATCCGATACGGTGCTAGGCTGTGCGCAAAGAATGTTACAAGCATTCCGCCGTGCTTGCCATTTGGCGCAACACCCAAAAACCGAGCATAAGCGCATGCCTTCACGCCTCGATAAGTGATCGCAGAAGTCTGGCTTAGAATACTTCGAGACTTATCCGGCACATTCACAGATACAGTAAGAATACGGTAAACATGACAGATCAACAGCAACGATACAAAGATGTGCGCAAAGTGACGCTGATTGGATCGAGCGTTGATTTTGTGCTGGGTGTCGCAAAAATTGTGACGGGCTGGATTGTCAATTCGCAAGCGTTGATTGCCGATGGCATCCATTCTTTTTCCGATTTGCTTACCGATTTTATGGTGCTTTATGCCGCCAAACATGCACACAAGGAAGCGGATGAAGTCTATCCCTATGGTTACGGGCGCATAGAAACCTTGGCGACAGTCAGTCTTGGCGTAGTTTTAGCCATTATTGCCATCGGCATTGCATATAGCGCATTGCAGCGCCTGAATGATCCCATTGTTTTAATGGATTTTACGCTGCTGGCATTACTGGTTGCACTCGCTTCAATAGCTTCCAAAGAATGGATTTATCGCTATACGATCGCCGCCGCACGGCGATTGCGCTCCGACATGCTGAGAGCGAATGCCTGGCACAGCCGCTCCGATGCTTTTTCTTCCGTTGTGGTACTCATTGGGATTGCCGGCGTCATGTTGGATTATCCTTATCTTGATGCAGTAGCCGCTATAGTCGTGGCAGCGATGATCGCTCACATTGGCTTGGGTTTGATTCGCTCCAGCACGCGGGAATTGATCGATACGGCATTGGATCCTGAAAAAGTCATGACTATCCGTAAACATATCCATGCTGTGAAAGGCGTTCGTTCGACACATACATTGAGAACCCGCAAAAGCGCAAGCAATGCCTTTGTCGATGTGCATATTCAAGTAGATCCACGCTTGAGCGTGTCAGAAGGCCATCAAATTGGCGATGCCGTGCGGCGGCGTTTGATAAAACACATCGATGGCGTTACCGATGTGACAGTGCATATCGATCCTGAGGATGATGAGGCGGGATCGCCATGTAACAATCTTCCAGCGCGAGAAAAAATCATTGCAGCGCTCAAACACTGTTGGCCTAACCTGCCAAGCGATACTGTCGAGGCTGTGACATTACATTATCTTGCGGGTGGAATCGACGTGGAACTGGATTTACCGATTGAACTCTTATCGCATGTCGATGAGGCAAAACAGCTCGTTCAAGAACTCAGGTCAGCTGTTTCGCCTTTGTCCTACATTAACGATGTGCAAGTGCGATTCCGGATTTGAGTTATTGGGACGATTCTGGTCTGCAAAATGAACATTGTTCGTTTTTTGTGCGACCTCGTTACGGATATAAGTGGCAAGCTCGTCTGCTATTAATGGCCGGCTAAAGAAATAACCTTGAACGAGTTCACAGTCATGTTTGCGTAAAAAATCCAGTTGTGCGCGTGTTTCAACTCCTTCAGCCACAATTTTTTTGTTCAGTGCATGCGCCATCGCGGCAATGGTAGCGGCGATAGTGCCATTGCTGCCATCATCACCGATTTTACGCACAAATGAAATATCGATTTTTAATGTGTCGAAAGGCAGTTGTTCAAGATAAGACATGGATGAATAACCTGTGCCAAAATCATCGATAGACAGTTGCACGCCAAGTTGCCGCAACTCAGTTAGCACGCCGATAACTGTTTTAGCATCATCCATTAATACACTTTCGGTAATTTCTAACTCGAGACAGTGCGCTGGCATATTATGGCTTGCCAGTACCGTTTTAACTGCATTTAGAAAATTCGGATGGCAGAATTGCTTAACCGATACATTGACCGCGACATATTCCAATGAGATTCCTTGATTAAGCCATGTGCAAAATTGTTTGCAAGCCTCTTCCAATACGATTTGGCCAATCTCTATAATTAATCCGGTATCTTCAGCGATGCCAATGAAATATCCCGGCGACACCAGGCCATTTTCGGGATGTTGCCAGCGCACAAGCACCTCTACCCCGCGTGTTACATTGTTGTTTGGATCAACCTGAGGCTGGAAATACAAAACAAATTGCTTCTCGGCAATAGCCCGCCTGAGTTCTTTTTCGATGGTGACGCGGCGAATCACCTCAATATTCATGCTTTCTTCAAAGAAAACATACTGTTTTCCAGTTTTCGCTTTGGCCCGATACATCGCAATATCAGAGTTGCGCATTAATTCAGCAATGGTTTCACCGTCGTAGGGATATACCGCAATGCCAATACTGGCGGCGACAATATTTTCCTCACCATTAATCAGGTAGGGCTTGGATACGGCACTGATAACCTGATCGGCTACTGCCGTGATTTGGTGTTCAGAGCGGATCTGACTGATGATGATGGCGAATTCATCACCACCCAGCCGGGCGACCGTATCGCTTTGACGAACACATTGCTGTAGCCTTAAGCCTGCTTCACACAGTAGCTTATCCCCAACCGTGTGGCCAAATGTATCATTAACATTCTTAAAATGGTCCAAATCGATATATAGCACCGCTAACTTTTCGTCTTCACGTTGCATGCGTGCAATATCTTTTTGCAGTTGCTCCATAAATAGAAAACGGTTGGGTAAACCGGTCAACATGTCAATGCGGGCTTGGCGGATCAATAATTCTTCCCGTCTTTTAGTAAACAATGCTACCGCCATGCGATCTGCATAGTCGCGAATAGGTTCTATTTCATCGTTATTCCGGTCGAATCCGAGCGTGATGAAACCAACCATCTGATCTTTCCAATTAAGCGGAAGCAGGAAAAGATGCGGTAAGACCTCTTTGATGTGCTCGGCCAGTAAAAGAACGCGAGCCAGTTTTCCTGAAATCCAAATACCTTGAGAATTATTGATAAGCAATTGCTTAATTTTACTTGGCAAAGCATGAGATGGCGTGCGCGATAAAGCTCCTTTTTTATCAATCGAATAACTGTCTATCTCGTCAGCAGAATCGTGATGGATGATGGCAATGCAACAAAGTTGAGCGTGTGTGGATTTCTGCGCGTAACTCAATACCTCATTGATAATTTTTTCAGTATTAAGAGTTGACAGGATCTCCCGGTCTATTTTCGATAATGTGGCAAGTCTTTCGAATTGTTCTTTCAGTTGATCGCTCATCGTATTAAACGAGGCTGCCAATTCTCCGAATTCATCCCGGCTTGTCACAATTACTTGAGTGGAAAAATCACGTCTGGTAAGACGGCGCGTTCCATCGATTAAATATTCTAAAGGAACGAGAATGCGGCGTATCTGCACCATGCTTAGCAATAAAATCAGCAATACCGATAGGATGACACTCCCCCAAAAAATGGTATTGAACTGCTTCATCGAATCGAGTGTGTCAGCTTCAGGCTGTGTTGCCACTACAATCCATCGCGGTGTTAAGAATTTTGCTTGCAAATAAATCTCGTGGTAATTGGCAATTTGTTTTTGATCATCATGGTACCAGGCAAATTCTCCCTTAGTGGAACGAACATGCTCTTGGATATTTTGCGGGGAAGCGTAAAGCTGCGGCTGTGTGCAGAACAATTGAATGTAATGTTCGTTGTATACGCAAATATTTTTGTCGACCGAAAAAGCGTCGGCTTCTCCCCACAAATATCCGGGAATAATTTCTGCAATGAGAATACCTTTACTGCTTGCCGAACGATCAACCGCTCGTAACATAAAAAATTTGATGCCTTGGTCCGTTTGTTGTGTCAATAATAGTGGATGGTCGTTGGAGAAATGTTCATCGGCGGCAAAGCGCAGCGTTCCGGTTTCTATGTTTTCGCCAAATAACTTTCTGGTTTCTCCAGACGGTAACTGCAGTGCCAAGCTACGCAATCTGTCATGTAACTGTCCGCTGGTTTCCGCTAACCGATTATCGGCGTAATATCCCGTCACGTCTTTAGTCAACTGATCTATCAGCAATAACTTGTCATAAATCGACGTCCGGTAAACATCACTGGCTCCCGCCAGGCGGTTATGTGCTTGTTCAATTAATGAGCGGTTGGATTCCCAATAGGCTAAAAATGCAAGAAATAACACGGGAACGAAAGCTGATAGCATAAAAAAAACCAGCATTCTGCGGGCGACTTTGCTGCGTAAAAATTTTCTTTCGATCGTGATCATGTGAACAATCAATATTTCGATGCTAAATCGATAAATCGCCCGTTGTTGGCTCTGACAATGTCGTCTTTACTAATTTGAGCAGTGAGCGGGGAAGCGCTTTTGCCGTCTTTACCAGTGCTATACAGGTCAAAATCGGAATTGATGGGAACTAAATTGTGATCTTTACGCGCTTTTCCTGTTACGTTTTTATCGTTCGTATTGGATAAGTTTAAATATTGATAAGGATTGCCCCATGGATCGGCCATATCTTGCGCACCGGTTTCTGTCAGCGAAGGCGGATATTTGCCATTATTGTAGCGATAATAGGCTTCAAGTTTAGCTTCGATTCCGGATATGTCGGCTATCGCTTGCACGACTCTGGCGTTGTCGACATAGCCGTTATAGCCGGGAACGGCTATTGCGGATAATATACCGACGATTGCAACAGTAATTAATAATTCAATCAGAGTGAATCCGAGTAGCCGATACGATTTCATAATGTGGCTTTGAAATGAAAAACAGGAATTAAATTTATTTTGGAAACCATCAGTATTTTGAATAGTTCTACGATTCATTTTCGTTCTACAAATAATATTAATATTGTGAGTCTTATATTCGGTAAAAAAATAGCAGACTTGACATGTAGCTGAAGCATTAAAATAGCGCATTTCTGACCATACTAAGACGAGGTATAGATGATTCAGTTGTTACCGGGAATAGTGACCTTTTCACCGCGTAGATTCGCCATTCGTGACTAAAAAAAGATGGCATCGTGTAAGCTTTAGACTTAAATTATTGCAATGATCGGCATGCCGCCAATTACGTATATAATTGCAAAAACTGGAGTAATTATTTGAGAAACCCTATTCTGTCCGGCTTAGGTCTTTATGATATTTTGCTAAATTTCCCATCATCATGCGTCCAATCCTAAAATCCAGCAAACTTACCAATGTATGTTATGACATCCGCGGTCCGGTAATGGAGCGCGCCAAGCAAATGGAAGAGGAAGGCCATCACATTATCAAGCTCAACATTGGCAATCCGGCGACATTTGGCTTTGATGTTCCGGAAGAAATTTTGCAGGATGTCATTCGCAATTTATCCGATGCATCAGGCTATTGTGATTCCAAGGGGTTGTTTGCTGCGCGCAAAGCCATCATGCACTACACGCAGGAAAAACGAATAGGCAATGTGCAGTTGGATGACATCTTTATCGGCAATGGCGTATCGGAATTGGTCGTTTTGACCATGCAGGCATTGCTCGATAATGGCGACGAGGTGTTGATTCCGATGCCGGATTATCCGTTGTGGACTGCTGCGGTTGTCCTTTCCGGGGGTATCGCGCGGCACTATGTTTGCGATGAGGCGTCCGGCTGGCTGCCGGATCTCGATGATATCCGCGCTAAGATTAATTCGCGCACACGCGCTATCGTCATCATCAATCCCAATAATCCGACCGGCGCATTGTACCCAAAAGAATTGTTGCTTCAGATCATAGAGATAGCACGCCAACATCAATTGATCATTTATGCTGATGAAATTTACGACAAAATTCTTTACGAAGAAGCGGTGCATACGTCGATTGCCTCGTTGGCAGATGACGTGTTGTTTGTAACTTTCAATGGCCTATCGAAAAATTACCGTGCGGCCGGTTTCCGGTCCGGCTGGGCTGTGGTGTCGGGAGAAAAAAACCATGCGCGCGACTATATTGCAGGATTAAATATGCTGGCTTCGATGCGATTGTGCGCGAATGTGCCATCGCAATTCGGTATTCAAACCGCACTCGGAGGTTATCAGAGCATTTACGATCTGACTTTGCCAACAGGGCGGCTTATGCGGCAGCGGGATGTCGCGTGGAAGCTGCTCACTGATATTCCAGGTGTAACCTGCTTCAAACCGCAATCGGCGCTCTATTTGTTTCCGCGGCTTGAACCGGAAGTTTATCCAATTGAAGACGACCAGCAATTCGTATTGGATCTGTTGCTGGAAGAAAAAGTGCTTTTGGTTCAAGGCAGTGGATTCAACTGGATGAATCCGGACCATTTCCGCGTGGTATTTTTGCCTAATGTGGATGATTTAACCGAAGCCATCGGTCGGATTGCGCATTTTCTGCTACGCTACCGGAAACGTCTGGGCACTAATTGAGAATTACTCGAATCAGCATTTTACGCAGCTCGTACTATGGATTCTTTATTGCGCCAATTGCCGGTAAATCTTAGGCAGTACATGAGACAGCCGGTCTGGCCGGGCGACAATGGCATAGCCGCCTCTACCGAATAGATAGGGAAAATAATCTTGCGCTTGGCGATCTATCGTGATGCCAAATACCGATAAACCCGCATGACGGGCTTCAACGATAGCCTGTCGGGTATCTTCGATACCGTAACGGCCCTCATAATAATCCAGATCGTTCGGTTTTCCGTCGGTTAGCAACAAGATCAAGCGATGGCGCTCCGTGCGATGATTCAAAAGCTTGCCGGTATGACGCAACGCTGCGCCCATGCGCGTGTAGTACCCAGGACGTAATGATGTGATACGCCGAAGTATCCGGGCATCAAACGCATCGTTAAAGTCTTTTACTTCGGAGATGCGCACATAATCCCGTTTACGTGACGTAAACGTGTAAATGGCAAATGTGTCCCGGCATGTAGCCAGACCTGTAGCAAGCGTGATCAACGCTTCTTTTTCGATATCAAGAATGCGTTTCCCGCCTATCCAACTGTCTGCAGACAATGAAACGTCCATCAGAATCGCTACGCTTAAATCCCGGGACTGTTGCCGTGTATCGAGATAGATCCGGTCGGAACATGTGCCGGTTGCATGCAAATCGCATCGTGCGCGCACGA
>SSFV01000031.1 GCA_008015565.1 Nitrosomonas sp.
ACTCCGGACGCTGCGCAGCTTGAACCGGTAAATGATTTGCCTGCACTAAAAGGTGCGCAGCGAGTGGAAGCATTAGCGTTCCGGATCTAACGGGTAACAAGTTTGGACGAATTGAACAGCGTAACCCGGATCCGGCAACAAGCATACGGCCGGCATTTGCCGCAATTTGCGCAATCCTTGGCATCACCTGAACTGGCTGATTTTGAAACGGATACTGTGGTACTGCTTGCCACAGCTAAATTGGATAATGCTCCGCTTGCTACAATGCGCATCCATACCAACCGCAATAAACCGCTGCCATTGGAACAAGCCGTTACCCTGCCGGATGCTATGCATTCAGATGCATTGGCGGAAGCCGTGCGTTTCAGCGTCGTGAATGACCGCAGCGGGGGGGGGTAATACGTAATGCGTTATTCAAGGCATTTTATCTCATTTGTGTGGCTGATAACATTGACTGGATGGTGATTTGCGCGCGCAATCCATTGCATAAGCTATATCTCAAATTGCTATTTAAAGACATTTTTCCCAATGGTTGTCCTGTAATTCTGCCTTATGCTCACAATATCCCTCATCGGGTGCTTAAACTACGAGTAAGCGAGGTAAAGCCGCTTTGGTATGAAACGAATCATCCGCTATTTAATTTCTTTTTTAATACGTATCATCCCGATTTGGAAGATATCTTCAGTTCATGATTTTGCCGGAAGCAGTTTCAAATGCTTCTCTGTTTCACTCGGTAGAAACGGCGTCGGCTTGCCATTGACCCAATTCTTATGACCGCTGCCGTAGTATGGCGATAGCGGGTGTCCGCTTTGTCCGCCGGGTGTGTCCATATATCCTTGTTCTTCCTGGCCGGGTGCTACCGCGGAGCGTTGTGAAGCGCCAAAATTCGGCGATTGTACGCGCGGCATATTATGATCGCCGGGTAGCGGATCGTGCGGCATATCCAGACGCTGCGCAATCCATGCCGGGAGTTTCTGGCTGAGCGGGTGGCGGATGTGTGCAGCGTTATAGTCCCCCCAAGTGCGTCCGGTAATGCCGCCCTGTTGCTGCAGTTGCTGTGCGGTAGTCTCAGCGCTGCGATACAGCAGTTCTTGCCAGTGTTGGTAGGGTGCGGGCAGCAAGTGTTGCGGTTGGTGCTCAAGCAATTGCCATACGATCCATTCGGCTTGACTGAGTCGCGGCAATTCAAAGCCGGCGTCTTGTTTCTGGATGGGTACGGCAAAGCCGTTGATGATGGTTTGCATGACGGTATAGCGATACGAGCGTACTGCGCGGTAAGCCACAGAGTCCGCAGTGGCGTGGCCATCCCAATCCGCCAGCGCTTGTTTCATGGCAGTAATCCAAGGGAGATCGGGGTCTGCGGATTTCAATGTGGTTTTCAGCAATTGATACCAGCGGTCACCCAATACTGCCCGGTCATCCAACTGAATCGCGCGCATATCTGCAGCTTTGAACCGGTCTCGTGCAAACAAGTGGTTACGGATTTGTGTGGCACGGGCGCCCAGATCGTAACCGCCATTGCCTATAAGTTTAAGTTGATTGCCGGAAACAGAGCGCGAATTGGCGGACCAGAGCCGCTGCGACGCTGGATTGTGGATAAGCGGATAATCCGCTGGATTCAACCAGCCTTGCCAGCCGGTATGTGCGCTTGACCAGTCGGCCGGAATTTGCGGATCGTAATTGCCGGATCTAGCCGGAATGCGGCCGGCGAGCGTCCAACTGATATTGCCAGCGCGATCCCCGGCAATAAAGTTTTGCACGGGAATGCCGGCTTGTTGCGCAATATAGACTGCGTGTGCGGCTGTCTTCGTGGATTCCAGTTCAAACAATTTGAGATTAACGGCCTCCGGGTGCAATGCAATCCAAGCAAGCGCCAGCGGCGTTTCGTCGTGATCTTCCGCCAAAATGGGTCCCCATTCTGTTTCGGATATCGCCAGTATTTCCTCCGGGGCATTGCGAACCCGGATTGTCTCCTGCGCGATATTGAGCGGTTTCCAACCGTTTGAACTGAGGTAGCGCGTGTTATCGTTTTTGTCGATGTTTACGCGGACCCAATCGGCAAAATCACCGTGGCTATTGGTAAAACTCCAGGCGATATGACGGTTTGAGCCGATCACAATGGACGGCACGCCCGGCAGGCTGAGGCCGGTAATATCGTGCCAGTCATGAGCCGAAGCGGTATCCGGGTAGCGCAGCCTGGATCGGAACCATAAATTGGGCACCCGCAATGTCAGGTGCATGTCATTGGCAATCAACGCCGGGCCATCCGCCAATTCACCCGAAACGGCGAAACTGTTACTACCCGGCATTTGTTCGGAGATTGGCGCATCGTTTTTGAATGCGTGCGCATTTAAAGTCTGCAAATTAATTGCTGATTCCGGCGGGAGTTCCGGTAAATCAAGCAAATCGCCGATTAGCGGCGCATCCCAGTTGCCCGCAGGGGTGGTCAGAAATTTGAAAACGGAATGAGGAAGCACTGCGTGCAAGCGGGATAGCTTTAATTCACGGGAAAAATTCTCTTCATTCAACGTAAAAAACATGGCGTAAATGACTAGAATGCTGTCTTCGTTGCGCCATGCCATTGGCTGGGTTTGCGTCAATAAATAGGGGAAGGGGCGCACCAGTAGGGATTGCAAGCCTTGATTGACGCCCATCCGGTAAGCATCCAGCAATTGCCGTTCCGGATCCGTCAATTGCTGTAATACGGTTGAAGCTCGTGCACGCATGCGAAATTTGCGGGTTTTCCGGTCGTGGTCGATGGCGCCGGCGCCTAATAATTCAGCTAATTCTCCTGCCGCCTGACGGCGCATCAAATCCATTTCGAAGAAACGTTCCTGTGCATGTACATAACCCATAGCCAGAGCCAGATCCAGGCGGTTTTGGCCTTGCAAGGTGACACTGCCCAGTGCGTCCCTGTCAACCGATACCGGTGCGGATAATCCGGTCACCGTGATTTCACCGTCGTAATGCGGCAAACTGCCACGCAGTAACAGTCCTGCCACAATGATGAATAAACAGACGATTAGTGCAGTTGTTATCAGGATGTTGCGGACTAAACGTGACGTAGTATGCATAGCTATAATCAATCAAAAAATAATCAGTTGTTCTATGGATGCCGGCCTGTGCGAATTGCCGTTATGGCGTCCTGGATTATTCACTAAATCATTGAAAAAAATGCAGGAAAATTCTGCCATTTGCATTGCCGGAATAAAGGGATGATTCCTTCTTTGTTCGCAATATTAAATCAATTGCTTTGCCATGATAATTCAATTGTAAAGATTTGGAGCTTGTTATGGCTGAAGAAAGCGATTTAGAACGAACTGAACCGGCAACGCCGAAGCGCTTGCAAAAAGCGCGTGAGGAAGGCCAGGTCGCACGTTCTCAGGAACTGACCACATTCGCTTTGTTGATGGTAGCCGCGGCGGGATTGTTGTTTTTGGGCAGCGCTGTCATGGAAAAACTAATTAAGATCATGCAAGCAGGGATGCAGCTGGAGCGTGAGTTGGCATTCCAGCCCGATTTGATGTTAACCCGGTTTTATGACCTGGCCTTTGAAGGTTTAATCGCAATAGCTCCCATGCTTTTACTCTTAATCATCGTCGCATTTTTCTCGCCGATGCTGTTAAGTGGCTGGATGATCAGCGCCAAGGCTTTGACGCCGAAGTTTGACCGTATCAATCCAATCAAAGGTTTTGGTCGCATATTTTCGATGCACAGTTTGATCGAATTGGTGAAGGCAATCGCCAAAACTATAGTTATCGGTGGGGTTGCAGCGTTAATGATCTGGCATAACAAAGACGAAGTCATGGCGCTTCTGACGGTTCCGGTGGATGCGGGAATCGGCCGTACGGGCGAATATTTGGCGATGAGTTTTTTATTGATCATTGGCGCAATGGTGCTGATAGTCGTGATCGATGTGCCTTTTCAAATTTGGCAACACGCCAAGCAACTAAGGATGACCAAGGAAGAAGTGCGCAGAGAGCATAAGGAAGACGAAGGCGATCCTTTTGTCAAAGCGCGGATTCGCGGCTTGCAGCGTGAAGCGGCACGGCGCCGCATGATGGCGGAGATTCCGAAAGCCGATGTCATTGTGACCAACCCGACACATTATGCCGTGGCACTTAAATACAAGAGCGAAACCATGCGGGCGCCGGCCGTGGTTGCTAAAGGGGTACATCTGCTGGCTGCGCGTATCCGTGAAGTTGCCAACGAACATCATATCCCGATTCTTGAAGCGCCGCCGCTTGCGCGCGCACTGTATTACCACGCCGAACTGGAAAGTGAAATACCGGAAAAATTGTATACCGCCGTGGCAGAGGTTCTGGCGTATGTATTCCAGCTCAGACGCTATAACGAATATGGTGGTGAATATCCGCAAGCGCCGGTCGATGTGCCGGTTCCTGACGGACTCGATCAACCTAAGCATGCAGAATGAGGAATAAAGTGGGTTTTGTTTATAAATCAGCCGATCGATTAATTGCTGGCTTCTCATGTCATGAATAGCGCTGTCACCTTATCATCGATAGTGGATTCCAATAATCTGAAGACACTTGCCGGTCCGATACTGATTATTATGATTCTTGCCATGATGGTGTT
Source organism: Nitrosomonas sp. (assembly GCA_008015565.1). Taxonomy (GTDB): domain Bacteria; phylum Pseudomonadota; class Gammaproteobacteria; order Burkholderiales; family Nitrosomonadaceae; genus Nitrosomonas. Next base: position 4,597 of record SSFV01000031.1, read on the forward strand.
GCCTTTGCCGCCATTCATCCTGGATTTGTTGTTCACCTTCAATATCGCAATCTCCATCATTGTTCTGATGGTCAGCCTTTACACCAGAAATGCGCTTGAATTTGCGGTTTTCCCGACAATTCTTTTGATTACGACATTATTGAGGCTGTCGCTCAATATCGCTTCAACGCGGGTGGTACTGCTGGAAGGGCACACCGGTCCCGACGCTGCCGGTAAGGTGATCGAAGCATTTGGACATTTTCTGGTAGGAGGCAACTACGCGGTAGGGCTGGTGGTTTTCATCATTCTGGTGGTGATCAATTTCGTTGTGATTACCAAGGGTGCCGGACGTATTGCCGAAGTGAGCGCGCGCTTTACGTTGGATGCCATGCCGGGCAAACAGATGGCCATTGACGCCGATTTAAACGCGGGATTGATCGGTGAGGACGAGGCACGCAAGCGCCGCGCCGATATTTCGCAGGAAGCCGATTTCTACGGCTCCATGGATGGTGCGAGCAAATTCGTGCGCGGTGATGCCATTGCCGGTATTTTGATTATGCTGATTACCATAGTGGGTGGATTGATTGTCGGCGTCTTGCAGCATGATATGGAAATGTCCGCGGCTGCTAGAAACTATACCCTGCTGACGATTGGCGATGGTTTGGTGGGACAAATCCCGGCACTGATTATCTCAACCGCTGCAGGTCTGGTCGTCAGCCGCGTTACCACTGAAGAAGATCTTGGTGAGCAAGTTCTGAGCCAATTATTCCATAAACCCCAAGTGTTAATGATTACTGCCAGTATTCTGGGAATCATGGGTTTGATTCCGGGCATGCCTAATTTCGTGTTTTTGTTCATTGCTTCAATATTGGGTGCAATGGCTTATTGGCAGAAAAAAGCTACAACAAAACAAGTCCCGGCACCGGCTGTTCCGGAAATTCCCGCGATAGAGAAAACCGATGCGAGCTGGGAAGACGTCACCCCTATCGATACTTTGGGGTTGGAAGTCGGTTATCGCCTGATTTCACTGGTCGATAAGAATCAGCAAGGAGAATTATTAAAAAGGATAAATAGCATACGCAAAAAATTTGCGCAGGAAATCGGTTTTCTGCCACCTGTTGTGCATATCCGCGATAACCTTGAATTGCGCCCAAATGCTTACCGCATTACGCTAAAAGGCTCGGTTGTGGGTCAGGGTGAATCGTATTCCGGGATGTATCTGGCCATCAATCCTGGCCGGGTCACCATGCAATTGCCAGGCAATCCAACCACAGATCCGGCATTCGGATTGCCAGCCGTCTGGATCGAATCCGCTTTGCGTGAACAAGCGCAAATGCATGGTTATACTGTGGTTGATTCCAGTACGGTGGTGGCTACGCATATTAATCACTTGATTCACATGCACGCGTCTGAGTTACTAGGCCGGCAAGAACTGCAAAAACTTTTGGATCACCTGAGTGCGCAGTCACCAAAACTGATTGAAGACCTGGTGCCTAAATTATTGCCGTTATCGACGGTGCAAAAAGTCTTGCATAACCTGCTGGAAGAAAGTGTGCATATCCGTGACATGCGTTCCATTATCGATGTTTTAACAGAACACGCAGCGCGTATCCAGGATGCCAACGAATTGACTGCGGTTGTCCGGCAGGCTTTAGGCCGTGCGATCGTCGAACAATATTTCCCGGCAGGAGCGGAGCTACAGGTTATGAGTTTACATCATGAGTTAGAAAACATTCTCATCCAAGTGATGCAAACAGGTGATTCGCAAGGAAGCGCGGGAATTGAGCCAGGTCTTGCCGAAACATTGTTAAAAGAAGCGCGCAATGCGGTACAGCAGCAGGAAAAACTAGGGCTGCCGCTGGTATTGCTGGTGCCTAATGCCATTCGCTTTTTGCTGGCAAAGTTTTTGCGCCGTGCATTGCCTCAGCTGTGCGTGCTTTCCCATTCAGAAATTCCTATTTCCAGAAAAATCAAAATCACTTCCATTGTTGGAGGTAATAAATGAAAGTAAAACGCTATATTGCGCCCACATCGAAAGAAGCAATACGCCTGGTCAAAGAAGAACTTGGCATGGATGCGGTGATACTTTCAAACCGCAAAACAAAAGACGGCGTAGAAATCATGGCGCTGGCGGACTCGGAAATGTCGAGCTTGGTGGGAGCGGCCCCGGCGGAACTTCCGATTACACACAATCAGAAAAGTAAAGGCATGCGTGCAGCCGAGTCTTATGCCAAAAATCATGCCCTGACCGATGAGCCTGCAGAAGCGCGCAAGACACCTGCAGAAGGTATGACGGTTGCATTGGCACAAAACATTATTGCAGAAATTCAGGCGATGAGAAGTACGCTGGAGAATCAATTGGCCGGCGTGGCATGGGGAAGTTTCACTCAACGTAAGCCGGAAAAAATAAAGATATTACGCGCCATGCTGGAAGCAGGTTTCAGTCCAATGTTATCGCGCCGCTTGGTCGATAAATTAGCTGCAGATTACGATTACGAGCATAGCTTGAAACAGGCCATGTCTGCTCTGGCGCATAATCTTCACACTGCGGCCAGTGATGAAGTGGTGGAAAGGGGTGGTGTGTATGCCTTGATTGGACCTACCGGTGTCGGGAAAACCACCACTACCGCAAAGCTGGCAGCACGATGTGTGATTCGTCATGGGGCAGATAAAGTAGCGCTTCTCACTACGGATAGTTACCGTATCGGCGGTCACGAGCAGTTAAGAATTTACGGGCAATTACTCGGTGTTCCGGTTAGAAATATCAAAGACACTGAAGATTTGCAGCTCACACTTTCCGAATTGAAAAATAAACATATGGTGTTGATCGATACGGTTGGCATGAGTCAGCGTGATCATATGGTGGCGGAGCAGATCGCCATGCTGTGCAATTGTGGCGCAGATGTTAAACGCATGCTGATATTAAGTGCTGCATCGAATGGTAAGACTCTGGATGAAGTCATTTCCGCTTACCAATCCAATGGCATTTATGGTTGCATCATTACGAAGGTTGATGAGGCAGCAAGCCTTGGCGTTGTCTTGGATGCGATTATCCGTAGAAAATTAATGTTGCACTATGTAGCCAATGGGCAAAAAGTGCCGGAGGATATCCATGCCGCAAATGCCAAGTATTTGTTACATCGCATTTTTAAAGCATCTCCTGCCGATTCGGCGTTCACTTTGCAAGATGCGGAGTTTGCGCTGATTATGGCAACTAGAAATAACATTGAACCCATACGTGCCGGTGAGAAATCGTTAGTGGGATTCAATGATGAATAATTCAATGAGACCGGACCAAGCCGCTGGACTGAGAAGTCTGATGTCGCTTCAAGCTAACAATGCAGCGCGAGTCTTTACGATTGCCGGCGGCAAACCGCGAATTGGAAAAACCAGCGTCGTGGTGAATCTGGCGTCTGCGTTAGCAAGGAATGGCAAGCGCGTATTATTGATCGACGAAAATCCATGCCACAACAATATCTGCACCAATTTGGGGTTACAAGCGCGTTTTGATTTGTTGCATGTGATCAATAAAGATAAACAATTAAATCAGGTACTGTTACAGGGCCCTGAAAATATAGCCATCCTATCCGCAACGCGCGGGATTCATGCACTGAGCAAACTCAGTCCTTATGAACAAAATTGGTTAATCAAGAGTTTCTCAGAGTTAACCGAAGCTGTCGATGTCGTGCTGATAGATACTGCCATGAGCGGTACTACGCATGTCTTGCCACTGGGTTTGGCCTCTGAACAAATCTTGATCGTGATTTCCGGATCGGCAGCTTCGCTGACCGGGGCGTACGCACTCATCAAGATCATGAGTCAAGAGTATGCCAAGCAGCATTTTCTCATTTTGGTCAATAAAGCCGATTCAGAAAAAAAATCATACATGATTTTCCAGAATTTATACCAAGTGGCGCGCCAATATCTTTCCGTAACACTTGAGTTTGTCGGCCATATTCAGAGCGATGAGAAATTACGCAACGCTAACCAATTGTGTAAGCCGGTAATTGAAGCGTTTCCGGCTTCGCAAGCTGCAATGTGTTTTAAGCAACTGGCTCATAACATTTTCCGTTCTTCGTGTCCGGATAAGTATGACGGAGGGATTGATAATTTTATGCAACGGTTAATTCGAACAAGTCATCTCAGTATGGCAAATTTTACGGTGTGATTAATTATGTATACAGCGACTGGAACTAAATCGATTGATAAAGAACAATTTGTGACGGAATTTACTCCGCTGGTAAAGCGTATTGCTTATCACATGATGACGCGATTGCCTGCGAGTGTGCAAGTCGATGATTTGATTCAAGCCGGAATGATTGGCTTGCTGGATGCGATAAATCGTTATGAAGGTTCATACGGACGGCAATTTGAGAGTTATGCGGCGCAACGGATACGAGGATCAATTCTTGATGAGTTGCGCGAGGCGGATTGGTTGCCTCGGAGCGTTCGTAAAAAAATGCGGCTTATTGAAGCGGCTGTCAATTCACTGGAGCAGCGTAATGGCTGTGCTCCCAGCGAACAAGAGCTGGCAGACGAGTTGAATATGCCGCTTGATGAGTATCATGAGACATTGCAGAGCGCACGGGGTGCTCAATTAATTTATTATGAGGATTTCCAGCAGGATGACGAAGAGCCATTTTTGGATCGGCTGGCAGTTGATTCCGAAGGCGATCCGCTGAATGCATTGCTGGATGAAAATTTCAGGAAATTATTGATAGCGGCTATTGATAATCTGCCGCCGCGGGAAAAGCAAGTGATGGCAATGCATTACGAGCAAGAAATGAATTTACGCGAAATTGGTGAAGTCATGGGTGTCAGCGAGTCGCGAGTTTGTCAGTTGCATACTCAGGCAGTGGCGCGATTGCGCGTCCGTTTAAGAAATTCGTGAGCAATAATTTCTGGATTGATCATTGTAATTGAGCGGTTTTACGATGAAAAAATCGAAAGTGGATTTGAATAGTGTGATCGGTATCTCGCTGGCTTTTATTGCAATCATAGGCGGGCAGATACTGGAAGGGGGTCATGCAGGTTCGCTGATTCAGGCTGCGGCATTTTTAATCGTTATGGGGGGAACTACTGGAGCTGTTTTGTTGCAAAGCCCGGTAAAAGTGTTTTTGAACGGTCTGAGAATGAGCCGCTGGATATTTTTTCCTCCTGAATATTCGCCGCAGTTATTAATCAAGCAAATCATCAATTGGTCGCATATTGCGAGAAAAGATGGTTTATTGGCTCTCGAGTCGCATGTGACGGTGGTAAAAGACCCGCTGACAAAGAAAGGGTTACAGTTGCTTGCAGACGGAAGTACGGCCGAAAAGTTGCGTGAAGTTATGGAAATCGATATCAATGCCAGCGACGAATATCAACGTCAATCGGCTCGGATTTGGGAAGCAGCGGGCGGATATGCGCCTACTATTGGAATATTGGGCGCAGTACTGGGTTTAATTCATGTGATGGAAAATTTATCGGATCCTGAACTTTTGGGCAGCGGTATAGCGGTCGCATTTGTTGCAACGGTTTATGGTGTGGGCTTTGCAAATTTAGTGTGTTTGCCGATAGCTAATAAATTAAAAAGCATTATCAATGAACAAATGGTCATGCAAGAAATTTTAGTGGACGGATTTGTGGCGATTGCAAACGGTGAAAATCCCAGGTTTATAGAGAATAGATTGCAGGGCTACTATGTTTAACGTGCCGTTTAAGCCCATTGCGGATTAAACATCATCTGGTTTTCTGTATATTGCAATGTTGAAAAGGAGAAAAAAAGGTAACCCCGAGCCAGGCGAAAATCATGAACGCTGGCTGGTTTCTTATGCAGATTTTATAACGTTGCTTTTTGCCTTTTTTATTGTGATGTATGCCGTTTCTTCAGTTAATGAAGGCAAGTACCGCGTCTTAAGTCATTCATTGGTCAGTGCATTTAAAAGTAATAGTCATTCATCAGTTTCAACTGCAGCACCATCTGCTGAATTAGTGTTGATTGATAGTTTGCAGTCGAAGCGTGCCGATTCAATTAAGCCAATTGAAGAATTGGCGATTCGAGAAAAAAAGCAAAAAAGTATGCGAAACATGGCTAAGAGTATTCATCATGCTTTGGAGCCTCTTGTAAAGGATGGTCAAGTGAGAGTAACGCAAAGTTCTCTTGGAATTACTGTAGAAATTAATGCAAGTGTGCTTTTTTCTCCGGGACAAGCCAAGCTTGCAGATAATTCAAGCCTGGCATTACAAGCGGTTGCTCATGTTATCAAAGGACACGAACATGAAATTCATGTCGAAGGGCATACGGATAATTTGCCGATTCATACCGAACATTTTCCGTCAAATTGGGAATTGTCGGCTGCTCGTGCAAGCAGCGTGATTAGATTATTTATTGAAAATGGCGTCGAGGCAAAACGGCTTACTGCTATTGGTTATGGCGAGAATCGTCCAATCGAGGCTAATGATACGCCGGAAGGTAGAAAAAGAAACCGCCGGGTTGCTGTAATGATTCTGTCGGCGGATACGGATAAGGTAACCGAGCTGCCAATTGCCGAAGAAGAAGTTAATGGAACAGATTAGCCAGCTTTTGTTTGAGTGCAGCATTTATAGATAACGCTTAGAGGTTTGCCAAGTGAAGTAGTCGTGACATAGGTATCGGGTTTAAATGCTTTTATAACATAAGGCATTAATCGCTAATTCAAATCATCCAACCCAATCACCGGTATTTTTGCAGAGAGCAATTCTTGTCTTAGGTTAAATATGAGACTCCTTCATAACTATGTTTCTGGAGTTTTTCTGTGTATGTGTTACTCATAGAATCAGTCACTTAAGAATACCAAACTATCCAAAAAGCCAGTTATGCAGGGGTCTCAATGTTG
>SSFV01000107.1 GCA_008015565.1 Nitrosomonas sp.
AAAATGACCACCGCGCTGTTAGATCGAATTACCCATCATTGTGACATCGTGGAAACAGGAAATGACTCTTACCGATTCAAGCATCGTAAGAAATCTATAAAAACCGATTAACCAACTATACCAGGTGGAAACTTTTCGACGCCGATACCTGGAAAGTTTTCAATGCCGATTGACATACGTTGCGAACAATGTCGAACTTGTTGATAGCTTTGCGGTTCGTGCGAACGATGTGTTCAACTTCAGCTAGGTCTTCTTGTGCGACCCCGGCCCCGCGGAGAAACAAGATAACGTTTTGCTTGCTTTTGCAAAGAAGCGGAATTGTATCAACGAGCAGATTGAACACTTCGGGCGGGTAGTGAAACACGTCAACCATCTTGTTCTTGCTCGTTAGCAATGCCCTATTTGTTGTGGGCTTCTATGTGGGATAAAATCAAAAACACTCTTCAATCCATTGATTTTATTTAATATCTGGCGGAGGCGGTGAGATTCGAACTCACGGTAGAGTCACCCCTACGGCAGTTTTCAAGACTGCTGCCTTAAACCGCTCGGCCACACCTCCTGTTTGAAGACGGAATGATACCTTCTGGCGCGTTTTTTGGCTAGCGTGTTGTAGAGAGCTGTAAAGAGCGCGATGTCAGCAGCGTGTAGAAAATAAAATTCAATCAAATTGGATGGTATAAAACAAATCTGCTGCATTATCTTCGCCTGCTTGCGTAACGATGGTTATCTTCGGTGTTAAGCTGTAGGTCAGCTTGGTGATTCCCATCGTCGTGGTGGTGAGACTGCGCTCGTAGCTTAAATACATTCGCGAAGAGAGGCGTTTTCCCACGACGCCGATTTGTCCCGTTAATGAACTGCCAATGCCTGCTTGCTTAACTGTGATTTCATCAACACCTAATGTTCGTGAAATTTGATCGATGATGCCGCTGCCGGATTGTCCGCCAAGGATCGATCCGGCAGCTGACAGCAGTGCGGTTGCGTCTAGCCCGCTGGCATCGGGTTTTCTGCCGAGTACGATCCACGAGAGTTTTTCGGTATCGGAGACATTTGGAGTTGAAACCAGTTTAATTTGCGGGTTACGCACTGTTCCTAAGATTTCAACGCCTGCCTCGACTTGCAGGCCTTCGCGAATAGCCAAGACGCTGAGCGCAGGATCGTCCAGCGGTCCTTGAAAACTGACAATGCCGCGCTTGACAGTGAGATCCTGGCCATAGGCCTTGAAAGTGGTATCTTGCGCGGTGATCGAGCCATTGGCTTTTAGCACATTTTTTTTATCACTGTGAATTTTTATTTGCCCGGCTAAACGGCCTTCGAGCCCAGATACGCGAATGAAAAACTTGTCACCAAGATTCACATTTATATTTAAAATTAATGCCATTTTTTGTTGTGAGATGTCCGATGTATCGCTTGCAAAAGTAATATCTGCTGCTAGCTCCGGACGATCTTGCGGGGGCTGCATCAATAAACCGGAGTCCGTAGATAATTCGCCATCCAGATTCAAACTATTATCGTGCAATTTAGCCTGACCGGAACCCGATGCAATAATCCAATAATCAGTTGGATGAACTACCGGTAATCGATTGATAGTAAATTTTAAATAACTGTCGTTACCAACCAGTCCGATATTTCCCGTGATTTTAAGCGAACCCGGACTAGTATCGAGTTTGCTGCCTTTGAACAAGCGATAATCAGGAGGCGGTTTATGCGGGGCGACGAAGTCGAGCTGGTCGATATTCAAGTTTGAATGCTGGAAGCTGGCTACTAGATTACCTTGCTGCAGATCGATGCCATGTTCCAAAGACAAAACGCTTAAATCCTTGCCCGATGCCGTGCCGGAGAAAACCGGGCGATTCAGTGTTCCTTTAATATGCGTGTGAATTTGAAGTTGTCCATTGAATGCCATAGAACTACCTGCCAGTGCATTTATCCATTTTAAGTTGCTGATCTGCGCAGAGATTTCTCCTTGCAACGGGGATTCAGTGGCTATCGACCACTTGTTGGCGGATTGTTTGATGGGCACGGCCAGGTGTGCTTGAGCGCCGCCCAGTTGTTGGCTAACAACATCGAGTTTACCGGTTATTGCATGATTATCTGCGGCCACCGTTAGTTGCAGGGTTTGCAAGCCAATTGGCTGTCCAGATTCGCCAGGCAGTTGCCAATCACCTTGTTCCCGGTGAATGGATAGATTGCCCTTAAGTTGTTTCGCGGAAGTAAAATCCCAATCGCCACCGAGTAGCAAGGGTGGCCGTTGTATTGTTTGTTGTTTGCCAGGATAAATTGCGATAGCGGAAAAATGCCCGCGAGTTTTCCATTCCTTAGGCGTCCATTGCAATTGATCAATGTTCAGAAATCCACCGGAAAGTGAAAATTCCGTGTGATCGAGTAATATCGATCCTGGGTTGATTGAAAGGAATGTTGGTTGCTTTAAATACGCAGGTATTTTCCCAGTTGATGTCAGCTCTAGTATTTGGCCACGCCAGCGCGGCGATTGCAATAATGTTTTATCGTCAACTGCCCCGGTTGCTTTCAACTGTACGGCTATGTTGTCTTCGATTTGTGTCTTTATCTCTATCGTGTGGCCGGAAAGCTTACCGCTGATACTGGCAGCTACATGCTGCAATATTGATTTCTCATCCGTTGCATAACCCGTAACACTAGCTTGCAAGGAAATTGCTTGCTTATGCAGATGGCCGTTGATGGCCAGTCCGGATATAAATTTTTTTCCTGGTAAATGCAATTCCTGGCTATTAGCTTTGACGCTAAAATTAGGCGACTTAGGGTTTCCACTGAATGTTACGCGGGTATGCAAATCACCCGCCAGGCCCAATCCGATTTGCTGTAAAGCAGGCGCATTGATGTTTAGTAGCACATCACTATTGTGCTCCTTCGTGACGCCGTGCATCAATAAATGATTCGATCCGATAGCTAGCGCGGCCTTACCTTGGAAATGCTGCAGTCCATCAAAAGCAATTTCGCCTGCACCCGTTACGGGAGCAGAAGCCATTTGGCTTTTTCCGATAGTGTAGTTTAGCTTACCGGAAAACTTTGGCGATAGCTTGCCGCCTACGCTAAAAGCTACATTGAGATTGGAACGGGGGGCTTGAATAAAATCCGCAATATTGAAATTAACCAGATTGCCTAATAATTCAAATGATTGTTCATTTCCGGAATGGAGTTTTCCTTGTCCGGTTAGACGCGATTGATTGCGTTGCAGGCTTAATTGCTCCATTGCGATGTAATCGTTTGTCCGTATGATTGCGGCGTTTAAGTTGACTGACTTGTCATTAAGTTTAATGCTGGCGGATTGTTGTTGAGTATTGCCTTGCAAATTAATTTTCCCGGAAACTTGTGCTGGAATGATGCGATTATCAATTTGCTGCGGATTCAGTTTGTTGACGAAAAAACCGGCTGATAAAATTTGTTGCTGCCAATGCCAACTCAAACGCCCGGCAATGATTTCATCAGTTGCAATGCGCATGCTGATGGCTGGCAGTTGTAGCGACTCGGGAGTAATCAACATGCGCGTACTGAATTCAGAAAAAGGGATTCCGCCGTCATTTACAGTTTCTGCGGCGTGATTTTTAAGTAAAAGTTGGCCTTCCAGTTGTCCTGTATTGTTTTGATTCAGATGCGCGGACACGGATAGATCGGCACGCGGTGCTTCAGGCAGAAAAACAGCCGGATTGAGTTGCTCTAGTTCTGCATGAAATTGTGTGACCGGATTGGCTGTAAAAGGCTGTAGTTGTAATTTCGCCTCACGCTTGATTGTGGGGTGTTTGTTATCAATTTGAATATTCATGCGCTCAAGATTGCCTGTGACTACTGCCTGAGAATCTCCCCAAAGCGGTGTTTCTGTGAGTTCAATGTGTGCAGATAGGACAAACGGAGCATTTCCATCAAGCGCTGCAGAAGCATGCATATCACCCCACTGTGTGGAAAAATCCAAACCGGTGAGCCGATGAAAATCGCCATTACTGTTCAGCGATAATGCAAAATTGGAAATCGTTAATGCGTTATTGTCATTTTGGCCTTTTTCCAATGGAATTATTCGCATAGTTGTAACCTTAACCGCATCGATCGATATGGCCACGGGTATGGTTAAATTCTCAGGTAGAGTCGATGGCTGGGTTTCTGCGCTCGAAGGGAGCAGACAAATATTTAACTTATCTACGACTATATGCTGAATTTCTATATGCTTTTCCAATAATCGTATGGGATTCCATGCAATGCGCGTATCGTGCAGTACGGCTTGAAATTCCTTACCGGCAAAGTAAATGGCGCTGATGCGCATATTACGCAACGTACCCTGTATTCCTTCGAATTGCACCATTCCGGAACTCAATCGATTAATGGCGGAAAATGCCAATTGCAATCCTGATGTGCTATTGAATAACCAATATCCGCTTATTGATACAACAACCAGTGCTAATGCAAGTAACCAACTAAAGAACCGGTTGGCTGGTTTGTCAGTGTTTATTCGCTTCTGATTGTCAGGGGAGGGATGTGTCATGATCAAAATTCAGAATGCAATGGCCATGGAGAAATGCACGCGCAGTGTGCCCGTTTCGTGCGAGCGCGCTAAATCCAGCGCGATGGGGCCGGCGGGGCTGCGCCAGCGCACACCGCCACCGTAGCCAAGAAAAGGATGCATGTTGTTCCAGTTGTCGGCCGCGCTGCCAATATCCGCGAAAGCGGCAGCGCCCCATTGTGATGTTAACCAATGGGTATATTCAGCGGTGGCAGTAACCATAGCGCGGCCACCGACAATTGCGTTACCTTCTTGTACACCGATGCTTTTGAAATCATAGCCGCGGATGGATTGAATGCCGCCCGCACGAAAAAGGTATTCTTGCGGAATTCCAAAACGAGATGAAGCCACAGTATAGCCAATTTCTGCGCGCAGAAAAAAAACATCGCGGGAACCTACCGGCCACCAACTTTGCTGGCGTGCGTAAAACCGGACAAAGTCCTGGTCTGACAGTAAAAATTGACTGCCGCCGCCAATACGAAATTCAGTAACATCACCACGCCGGATGTGCAGTAAATCGTCAACCACTTGCCGCCGCCAGCGCCAATCCAATGTCAATGCTTCGTTTGTCTGGTTAATGGCACCTTCCGGTCTTTTATTTTCCCTAAGCCAATTCAGACCGAGCTGCATCTGTATTTCTGGTGTTTGATAATTGCGGCTGATGCCTGCTTTTTGTTCGATCGTCTTTAAATTTTGGATGTCAGTCATTTGGAAGCTGGCGCCCAATGAATAATTGACATTATTTTGATCGGGAAGGGTGTCAATGCCCGTAAAAAAGGTTTGCCGTTTTTGTTCCAAGCGCAGCATACCGGTTAGGTTCCAAGCGCGATCCAGGAAATTATGATCTCGATAATTGATTTCACCACGCCCGCCGTTATTCGAACTATAACCGGCACCGAAAGCAAAGCGTTGCGATTGGGCTTCAGTCACCGCAACTTGCACGGGGATGGCTTGATGTTGCGTAATATCCGGAGAAATGGTGACGGATACGGTGCTCAATTGCGGTGCTTTTTGCAGAGCGATTTGGAAAAGGTGCAAGGTATCGCGTCGGTAAACATCACCCATTTTAAATGGCGCGAATTGAGTGATGAATGTTTGGTCGTAGCGTTCTAGTCCTTCAATCTGTATCGCGCCAAAATAAAATACAGGGCCGGAATCGATGACGATGGAAAGATTGGCCCGAGCCTCGTGCGAATCGATCTTTGCTTGACTGGACACGATGCTGGCGGCAGCGAATTCTTCCTGATTAACATCGGTTAACAGCGCTGCTTTGGCTTGCTCCCAATCTGCAGAGCGAAACGGTGCATGGAGTGGTAAAGACCAAGCAGCACGAATTTGCTTGATGCGCTTCCGGTATTTTTCATTTTGTTGCGTGATATCGCCGTGAAAAATGATTGAAATTTCGCCAACGCGCGTCAATGTGCCAGGATCAACTTTGATTTGAGGTCTGATCATGTTATCAACCGTTGAGTGCAAGATTGAAATGGAAGGCGAGAAATAGCCTTCAGTTGCAAGCAGATTGCGGATCTCTTTTTGTGTGCGATATAAAAATGCCTGTTCGGTTGTACTATCTGGAAAAGGATCGGTTGGCAGCTTAAGATATTTTTTGAGAAATTTATGAATGCTGTCTGGCGCGGACAGAGTAATGACCGGCGGTTTTTTATCAGGATTAAGAAAATCTTGCGCTAAAGCTGCGTCTGCAATGATTGCAATAGAAAACAGGATGGCTGACCACAATCGCACAAAACGATAATCAGTTTTTGTTAGCATATCGGGCCTAGTCACATGGTCTGGAAGCAATTGCGATATAAGCTTAATATGATCCATGTGATTTTTGTATTAAATAAATTAATTATCTGATCTTAAATAATGGCGAATAACTTCTTGACGCCCCCGCGCGATGTTTCGGATTTACTCAATTGTAAGCAATGTGCGCGCTTATCGGATTTCTTGCAAACTGTAAAAAAACAAAATATTGATTATCATGCACGGCCGGTTAGCGCTTTTGGGGACGAGCATCCCAAGCTGTTGATTGTCGGTCTTGCACCCGGCATGCATGGTGCCAATCGTACAGGCCGGCCATTTACCGGTGATTACGCGGGAATTCTACTGTATCAAACGCTGCATAAATTCGGTTTTGCTACACACCCTGAGTCTATTTCGATGGATGATGGCCTGCGGTTAATTGGCTGCCGCATTACTAATGCAGTCAAATGCCTGCCACCCGGAAATAAACCCCTGCCGCAGGAAGTTAGGCAATGTAATGGCTATTTGGCGGCAGAATTGAATACATTTATCCGGCATAATGGTGTGGCGTTACTGGCACTTGGCACCGTCGCGCATCAGGCGGTGTTAATGGGCTTGCAGCTCAAAAATAAGGATTATCCGTTTGCACACGGCGCAATTCATCAATTACCGCTTAGTAATGGTTTGAAACTTTATGACAGCTATCATTGCAGCCGCTACAATACTCAAACTAAACGTCTAACAGTAGCTATGTTTGAACAATTATTTGGTCAGATTGCCGCTGAGATTCATCCATAACAAAATTAGTAACGATAGGAGAATTTTATATGCCATACGTCAATATTCGTATTGCCGGTACCCTCACACGTGAGCAAAAACAACAAATTGCGACAGAATTGTGCGATACGCTGGAGCGGATCGCCAAAAAGCCAAAATCCTATACTTATATCAGCTTTGACGAAATTCCTCATGAAAACTGGGCGATTGCCGGAAAATTGCTGGGTAGTGAGGACTAAGCAGTTTGTCTGACAGCGAATTTAACGCTAAAGAGTTTTGCACCAGTTTGCCGCTGCAGCCCGGCGTTTATCGCATGATAAACGCTAAGGGGGAAGTGATTTACGTTGGTAAGGCCGTCAGCCTCAAAAAGCGCGTTTCTTCTTACTTTCAAAAAAGTAACCTGGGTCCCAGAATACAATTAATGGTTTCGCAAGTAACCGGAATTGAAACTACGGTTACCCGTTCTGAAGCCGAAGCATTATTGTTGGAAAATAATCTAATAAAAAGTTTGAGGCCGCGTTTTAACATTGTATTCCGGGACGATAAATCCTATCCGTACGTTATGATCAGCGGACACCGTTTTCCGCGCTTGGGATTTTATCGTGGCGTACTAGACAAAACGCATCAGTATTATGGGCCATATCCCAATGCCGGCATTGTTCGTGAAAGCATACAATTACTGCAAAAAATTTTTCGGCTGCGAACTTGCGAGGATAGTGTTTTCAGTAACCGGACACGCCCTTGCTTGCTATTCCAGATCAAACGGTGCAGTGCTCCCTGCATTCGTCAGATCGATCAGCAGGCATATCTGCATGACGTTAAAAACGCCGAACTGTTTTTGCAAGGGAAACAATCGGAAGTGATCGAAGTCATCGCGAATAAAATGCAGCAAGCTTCTGAACGCATGGAATACGAGCATGCTGCAGAGTTGCGGGATCAGATTCAGGCATTGCGTAGAATTCGCGAAAAGCAATTTGTAGACAGTGGCAAAGCATTGGATGCAGATGTCGTGGCTTGTGCGCTATTACACGACGGTTCCGGAAAAGTGTGCGTCAATTTGGCAATGATTAGAGGAGGGCGGCACTTAGGGGATAAGAGCTTTTTTCCGCAAAACGCTGATGACTGTACTCCGGTTAACGTGGTTGAAGCATTCTTGGCACAACACTATTTAAATAAAAGCGCGCCACCCTTGATCATTGTGGGTGAAAAAATCGAACGGGAAACGTTGCAACTACTTTTGACCGAACAATGTGGACACAATATTACGATTCAAGTCAATGCAACCGGAGAAAAACGCGTATGGCTCGGGATGGCAACCGCGAACGCGCAGTTGGCGCTGCAACAAATGATGAGCCGGCAAGCCAGCCAGGAGAAACGCATACTGGCGCTTCAGCAAGCGCTACAAATGCCGGTTTTACAACGTATCGAATGTTTCGATATCAGTCACACGCTGGGTGAGGCTACCGTAGCATCGTGCGTCGTCTATGACAATTTTTCCATGCGTAATAATGAATACCGCCGGTATAACATCGAAGATGTTACACCCGGTGATGATTATGCCGCTATGCGCGAAGTTTTATCAAGGCGCTATCAAAAAATGGTAAGCGGGGAAGGACAATTGCCGGATCTCATTCTGATTGATGGTGGAAAAGGGCAGGTTGCTGCGGCGCAGGAAGCTTTGCAGGAGTTAGGTATTAGCGATGCGAATTTGCTGGGTGTGGCTAAAGGTGAAGGACGCAAACCCGGATTGGAGCAATTGATTTCTCCGTTACTTGAAAAGCCGTTACAATTGCCAAGTAACCATGCGGCATTGCATTTGATTCAACAAATTCGTGATGAAGCGCATCGTTTCGCTATCCAGGGTCATCGCAACAAGCGTGGTAAAGCCAGAACCAGTTCTAGTTTGGAGGATATAACGGGGGTTGGTGCTAAACGCAGGCAACGCTTGCTAGGTAGATTTGGCGGGCTTAAAGGTGTTTTAACTGCGAGTATCGAAGAACTGCAACAGACCGAAGGTATCAGCCGTAAACTGGCCGAAAAAATATATAAAGAATTACATTAAATAACCAATGATAATTTGCATCGATCATAGTGTTTTGTAATGCTATCTCAATCATTGGTCTTTATCAGCCTGAGTTAAAAAATATGCCGTATAATTTACCCAATTTATTGACATGGCTTCGCATTCTTGCCATTCCGTTATTTGTCGGTATTTTTTACTTTCCACCATCCTGGTTATCTCTTGCCAATCAAAACTTAGTTGCCACCTTAATTTTTGCCGGCGCGGCAGTTACTGATTGGCTTGACGGGTACCTGGCACGCGTTTTGAATCAGACTTCAGCTTTTGGTGCATTTCTTGATCCGGTTGCCGATAAATTGATGGTTTCCGCGGCGCTGATTGTTTTGGTTTATCTTGGGCGACTGGATGCGCCCATTGCACTCATTATCATAGGGCGCGAAATTACCGTATCGGCGTTACGCGAATGGATGGCGCAAATTGGCCAATCGAAAAGTGTTGCTGTATCGTTTCTCGGTAAAATCAAAACCACGTCTCAAATGATTGCGATCCCTTTACTGCTTTACCATGAGAATATAGGTGAGAATTTCAATTCACATGATATCGGTACTTGGTTAATTTACATTGCAGCTTTTTTGACACTGTGGTCGATGTTTTACTATTTAAAGGCAGCGATACCGCAAGTTTTACGAAATGAAAAAAATAATCTATAACAATGCCGTGAGTTATATCTAAGCTATTACAATGTGTTCTATTTAGAATAAGCTACGATAAAAATTGGCACTGATATTTTTTACTTCACAATATATTATTTAAATAGTATTTCTAACATTAATAAATTTAAAAGCAACAATATTAATTATTACATACAGGTGAGTTAAAACATTTGTATAATGTTGACTAGTTAATTAAGAGAATTGCTATTAATTTTGATTGTTTATTGTTAGTGCGCTTTAAAATTAATAGCAAGGATTTAAATATGAGGAGATTGAAAATGAATATAAAGATATTGGCATTTTTATTATTAATGAGCTTTATGGTCGCAACGCCTGTTTATGCTGAAAAAGAAAAAAAAGAAAAGGGTAGAATCGATTGGTCCGAAGTGCCTCTTCAGGCCCAGCAAGCTATTACCAAGCACAAACCAGAAGGAACGCTTGTAAAGGTTAAGAAAGAGAAAATAGTTTTAATGACTGAAGATGGAAAGAAAAATAAAACTACCATTTACTTGGCTGGATTCAAAAGACCTGGCGAGAAAAGAACCTGGGTAACCGTTGATAAAAACGGAAATCTCGTTGACATTGAAGACGAAGAATTTGATGATGTTTTAGAAGATCAAGTGGGTAAAAAGAATAAGAAAAACCGATAGGGATTAATTTCAAAAAGCTTGCCCATATTTAGCTTGCTTAGTTAAGATTGTTTCTGAATGTTTGATTAAGATAAAAGATTTACTAAGCTGAAATCTGCAATTGCATGGTTTAATTAAATTGTTGGATATGTAGTTTGTGCACTAAAATCATCTTGGTAAAGTGCTTCCGAGTCGCCAAACTTGAGAAAAGGTAATACAAGTGAGTCTGAATGGGCCAAAAGTAATTCAAAGCAACTATAGCCATGCAACTATCTGATTCTTTTTTTATTTCTATGCAGAGTTGCGGATATCTTAATGTTTGCCTGATATATGATTTCTGCTGCGATTGAGGTAAGCGTTGCGTCACATATTTATGGTTTCAAAAGAAGCTTTTGGGTTGTTCTGAAACTAAAACAGCGACCTGCTTTGCTTTGTCATAATTCAAACTTCACCGTACTAATTGCTTATGCAAATGGCTATTGGATTTCTTCTAATTCCGGTAGCTGTAATGCTTAGTCAATGAAAACCAATCAAATGAGTTAATACATGTCTCTTAATTGCTGATTGTTTTAGCGCCTCAGCCAGAATTGAAGTTTTAACTGCGACTGAAACAATAGCGACATCCGATACAACTTTACTTCTAAATTATATTTCACTGTGCTCAGATCCTACGAGTACTCGTATGCATCTTGATCTATTAACACTCTGATTTGAATTATATTGCCAGGAAAAATTGACACCAAGCGATATTTTCTGGTTGCATCATATTCCAAAGTACACTTACCAATTAGAAATCATAAGTTATTAATTTATAAATTTAATCCAGAGTAGTGCGTAACTTTACGTTTCATAACTGACAGATCAGTTATTTCATAATAGTAAGTTTATATTCTTTAATGACTTGTAATAATTAACCGGTACCAAGGTAATTAAAGTTAGAAAACTTTAGAATATATTTTCGATTAGAATCGTACACAGTCTTATAGTCACACTTTCTGTCATCGATTTCTTTTTTCTCGAAACACATTTTTTTCGATTCAACCCGTCATTGCAATAACTTTTGAATAGATTAAAAGTTTAATTTTTATACCGTAAGCATCACAATCAAATTGAAGCGCTATAGCTGCGGTGATTTTTTTATCGCGTTCAGCTTTGATTCAGTTTTAAGTATTAGTATTAATAAAAATGATTAAGATGGTTTGGAACGTTATGAAAATTGTATTTATTTATGCAAGTTGTTACATTTTGATAACACGATCATTGCAATGAAACGTTATTCAATGGTGAGGCATAAATTAACATGCTGTTAATGTTATGAGAGTGCGAAATGGAGTTATTATGTTTGATCTTAAGCGATTGAAATGGTTAATAATTATATTAGGATTAATCTTAAATACCGGGATTGAGGCTCATGGACGGCATAGTCATAGCCATTTAAATTTTGGTATTGGGATTGGCGGGTATTATCCTGGTCTTTATGGCCCATCTTATTATGGTCCTAGTTTTTATGGATTTAGGAGTTTCGGTTATAGTCCATTTTTTTACGGACCCTATTACAGTTATCCACCCACAGTAGTTGTTCCCGTGACGCCGCCCGTATACATTCAACGTGAGCAATTGAGACCTGTAGAATCACAAATTAATTATTGGCATTATTGCCGGAATCCTGAAGGCTACTATCCATATGTTAAGAACTGTCCAGGTGGTTGGATACCGGTTGCTCCACAACCATCACCGCAATAATGTATAGGAGGCGAGAACATGCTAATGATAAGAAATGTGTTGATGCTAATTTTTGCTGGCTTAATAACCGCATGCGTTCATTTGCCATCCGGTCCAAGTGTAATGGCCTTACCTGGAACAGGTAAAAATTTCGATCACTTCCGTTTCGATGATAAAGAATGCCGACAATATGCAATTGAACAAGTAGGTGACTATACACCCCGGCGCGCAGCTAGAATGAGTGGCGTAGAGAGTGCAGCGATAGGAACTGGGCTTGGTGCTGCGGCTGGCGCTGCAATAGCAGGTGGACATGGCGCTGCAGTTGGCGCGGGTGTAGGTTTATTATTCGGAAGCTTGATGGGCACAAGTACTGCTTCTACCTCAAGCTATGCTAATCAAGATCGATACGATATCAGTTATATTCAATGCATGTACGCGAAAGGAAATCGAGTGCCTGTTGATGGAAGGATTGTTAATGGACAGCCTGATAATAGAAGTGCAGCAAAGAAAATTTCTGCTCATCCTGCAAGTTTTGTTCCTCCACCCCCACCTCCGGGTAACCCTCCGCCACCTCCACCACCACAACGTTTTTAATCGAGGCACAACAGCTGCCGTTTAATTATTTTGTGCAAGAAGATATTATCTATTAGATCAGCAAGTATTTAGAAATAGTATATTAAGCATCGCAGACAGAGCGGCCTGATTACTAGAACCACTTGAAAATGATTTACAAATATTTTTTTGTTTACTTAGTTTTTTTCTTGCTACCTCATTATTAACAAAATGTTAGATATGAATGAAGCCGAAATACTGAAATATGCACGTTTACTTGAGAGCGCATTAGGCGAATATATCGGTATTGCTATAGTGGATACCTGCGCAAAAGTAAAATATGTCAATAAAAAATTCTGTTTACTTTCCGGATATTCTTATGACGAATTACAGGATCGGGATTATTGTGTACTTCATTCGGGAGTTTGTAGTAGAGAAATTGAAGCAGCATTGCAAAATGCCATTTCTAGCGGTTTGGTGTGGAAAGGAATTATTAAAATCTGTACTAAAGAAGGGAGTTGTCACTGGGTAGATGTCACGCTTTCACCCGTCCTTGACGAACAGCAATCTTCGAGTGGAAATTACATTGTAATTTGGGTAGATATCTCTGACTTCAAGCAATCAGAAGAAAAAATGCGGGCCGAAATCAATGAACTTGAACGTTCGAATAATGAACTTGAACAATTTGCTTATGTAGTTACACATGATTTGCAAGAACCGCTCCGAGCGATTAATAGTTTTGTTCAATTACTGAAGAAATATTATAACGAACGATTAGATGAACGTGCCAATACATTGATTTCCCATGTTGTGTCTGGTACGGGACGGATGCAAGCACTGATTGATGATTTGCTAAGCTATGCCCAGATTGATGGGACTCAGAATCCTGTCGAAGTTGATTGCGAGAAGCTATTAATTGATGTGCTGGCAGATTTATCAGTTATTATCCATGAATGCAATGCTGTAGTTACGCATGATAAGCTTCCAATAATAAAAGGGATTCCATTTCAATTTCTTCAACTATTTAACAATTTGATCAATAATGCGCTCAAGTTCAGAAGAGAGCAGCCACCAAAGATTCACATTGGCATTGAAGAAGATTCCACAGAATGGGTTTTCTCGGTAGCTGATAACGGAATTGGTATTGAAGAACATTTTTTGGAGCGTATTTTTAAGATATTCCAGCGCCTCCATAGCCGTAGAGAATATGTTGGCACTGGAATCGGATTATCGATTTGCAAGAAAGTTGTGGAATATCATAAGGGAAGAATATGGATTAATTCAAAGCCCAATGTCGGTTCGACGGTTTTTTTCTCAATACCCAAATCGCTATAGATACTTGTTATCCGGCTTCAGAATAAATCTCCAATTAAATTCATAATAGAACTGCTTGTAAACTGTTTGTCTGTATTTTCGCCGCAACTAGATTAAATTCGCAATAATTATATTTCTTCTCAATGCTACTAGCAGTGTGTACTATGGGCTAAAATATGCCATGAACCAAATCATTTAAGTTTCTCGCAAAGGTTGTAAGCAAATGGCATTCTCAAATCCAATTCCCAGCGCATTAGCTGGTAATGCCTACATTGACGGCCTGTTATGGGGTAATCATTGGAATGACCCGATGGCGGGTACGCGCTTAAAGGTTTATATAGCAGGTCAGAGCAATAATGAAATTTTCGATTTTGGTGGAACTGCAGTTACGGCCAATACGGCTTTACCGGAAATCATGGCGTTTCAGAATGCCCTGCAATTGATCGAGAATATTTGCAATATTGATTTTAGGGCAGCTACCAGTCAAGCAGATGCTGATATCATTTTCGGCGCGGTAAACAACCACGATGCGAAGGGCGCTTTTGGCGATTCTGTTCCGCCTGGAGAAGATGTGGGACCGGTTGTTAATCAGCAAGGGGCGGTAATTGCAAATTTTGACTCTTATTTTTCGGCGGATTATTCGAGCCTTCAACAGGGCGGTTTTGATTTTATTACCTTTATCCATGAATTGGGTCACGCCATTGGATTGAAGCACCCGCACGATTCGGGCGGAGGAAGCCGGCCAAATTTTCCAGGTGTGGCGGATGGATTTGAGGATTACGGTGATTTCAATTTCAACCAAGGTCTTTATACCATGATGTCTTATAACGACGGTTGGCAATCGGGTCCTAACGGTCCACTATTTCCTAGCAGCATTTCAGGATATGGCTATGAAGGTACGCCTATGGCTTTCGATATCGCCGCGCTACAATTTCTTTACGGTGCTAACACAAATTTTCATTCAGAAAATAATATCTACACGTTGAGTTCAGTCAATGCGCCAGGCACCTATTACTCATGTATTTGGGATGCGGCTGGAATTGACACGATTTTCAATGCCTCGGCTAAGAATGCGACAATAGATTTACGCCCGGCGACGTTGCATCATGCGATCGGGGGCGGTGGATATTTGTCAATCGTAAACGGTATCAACGGAGGGTATACCATTGCGAAAGGTGTGCTAATAGAGAATGCGACAGGTGGCAATGGCGTCGATAATATAACGGGTAATGCAATAGCCAATACACTAATCGGTAATTCAGGCAACGATCATATAAAAGGGTTGGGCGGATCGGATAAAATTATCGGAGGTAGAGGCGCCGACATATTGACAGGTGACGGTGGCGCCGACGATTTTATCTATCTTTTGGCTACCGATAGTTCCGTTCAAATCGATATCATCAAAGATTTTGTGCATGGAATTGATGATATTGACGTTGCCGCGATTGATGCAAATGGCGCTCATACTGGGAATGCATCGTTTACTTTTCGTGGCAATTCAGCATTTACCGGCGCAGGTGCGGAAGTGCGATATGTCAAAAATGTCACAAACAATGTAACCAATGTGCTTTTTGACATCGATGGCAATCACAGCGCCGATATGACCATCCGCTTGACTGGTTTGATTACTCTGGATGCAAACGATTTTATTCTGTAAAAAGCTGCTTAGTATGGAGTTGCTACGCCACGAGAGAATAAGAATAGGGGTTTGATGGCATCGGGCTCGCTGATAGCTATTCTAGTGATTAAAAAGTAGAAGGATTAATTGTTGTTATGAATAAACTGACGAGATTAAGTTTGAAGTTTTTTCTGCTATTTGTTTTAGCTTCCAACGTGCACGCAACCGAAACAATCACTGCCGATGTTTATTTCAGCCGCGCAGGCATGAAAATAATGAGTGGCGCGGCTAACGTAGCTTTTGGCTGGCTCGAATTACCCAAGAATCTTTCAATATGGAGCGAGAAAGGTAACATTAATCCGCTGGTGGGTTATGCAGAAGGATTATTGTGGGGTATTTATCATACAGCTGCCCGGACAGCGAGTGGAGCAGTTGATCTGGCTACTTTTTGGTTACCGACATATCCAACACCTGATCCACCGTTTGTTTTCGATAATTTTTCCAAACAATCCGATTATTACGGATTCAGAATGGCTCGTTAGTGCGCTCTCTATTTAAGAGATTTTCCATAGATAGAGCGTAGACTTTGAAAAATCATTGAGTTGAATACTTTTGAAAGGCGCAATACCTGGAATAACAAAGGTATTGCTGATTAACAAACTGCCTGGACGCATTTCTCTTGTCGCTTTTTGCCAAAGGGATTGCATTGGAACCGGCGAGAGATAAGCATACACAATATTATATTTTGAGAAATCGTGTTGCCAAAAATCGCCCCAGAACACTTTACACCGGGATGTCCGAACCATGTTTCTTATTTTGCTAATAATGAACGGCAAAGGAGCAGATTCAATTCCATAGAATTCTCCATTTTTATGGTTGTGCGCCAGATTGCTCAATAAGCCACCGCAACCACTTCCTAAATCAATAAAAGAAAACTGTTGCTGTTCGGGCAGTAGAGTTGCAATTACTGTGCTTACATTTTTACTTGAAAGATAAAGGGGTACCTGAGTCTTGTAGGTTTTTCCGTAAATTAAAGCTAGGCAAGTGAAAAGTAGCAGAAACCAAAGCGGAGAAGTGCTAAATGCCAGCGTTGTAATGATTAGCGGTGTGAATACGAGATTAATCAGTATCCACCAAACCGGCAAGCGCAAGTAATAACTGGTGATTCCTGCCAAAAGTCCTTGTATGCAACTCCACTCAAATATACTCCAGTCAAAGAGTGGCTGATAGATAGCTATAAGCGAGACCATAAGTATGGAGGCTAGTTGAATAAGTAGCGCAATTCCTGGGGAGTATTGATGTTTTAGCATAGGAACCTCTACATTATATGAATTAGAAAGCGTTATTATTGAGTTTGTAATAATTCTTTATCCGGTTCGTCTTGCATATCGATATCCACTGTAGGGTTATCCATAGTGACCGCCTTTTCGGCTTTCTCATTCATCACAACAATGCTGATCCGACGATTAATCGGATTGAGCGGATCATTTTTATCGAATAGCACGGCAGAAGATAAGCCAACAACTTTAAGCACCTTGTTGGTATCCATGCCGCCTGCAACCAGTTCCCGCCGAGAAGCGTTTGCCCGGTCTGCTGATAATTCCCAGTTACTGAATCCTTTATCTCCTGACGGAAATGGCTTGGCATCAGTATGTCCCGATAGGCTGATTTTGTTACTGACATCATTAAGCATTTTGCCGATTTCACGCAGTATTGTTCGTGTGTAAGGTTGTAATTCTGCTTTACCAAGGGCAAACATCGGACGATTCTGCTCATCCACAATTTGAATTCTTAGTCCATCCGTTGTGATATCCAGCAACAATTGATTCTCAAATTTTTTTAAGGCGGGATTAGCTTCAATGGCTTGTTCTATTTTTTTCTTCAGTCCTTCCAGTTTTATGAGTTCGGCACGCTCTCGAAGAATTTTCTTGGTTTGATTGTCGACTTTTTCTTCTAAGACATTGCCTTTTTTTATCTGGCCATCTTGACGAGAAAAATCTGTACCGCCACCTTTTATTACGCTGTCGATGTCTCCACTTCCTGATCCGCCCATCATGGCAACTTTTAAAGGGGTTTTAAAATAATCCGAAATACCTTTAAGTTGCGCTTTAGTTGTAGATCCTAACAGCCACATTAGCAGAAAAAAAGCCATCATGGCTGTAACGAAGTCTGCATAAGCAATTTTCCAGGCGCCGCCATGATGGCCACCGGCTACTTTCTTGATACGCTTGATGACTATCGGACGCTGTGTAAGATCATCGGCCATACATATCCTCGCAGTTCATATAGAAATTATTCATAAACAGGTTATTTGGATTTGCTTTGCTTGACATGTTCTTCTAATTCTGCAAAAGAAGGCCGCTCGGTGGTAAATAGGACTTTACGGCCAAATTCAACTGCCAGCACCGGCGAATAACCATTAAGATTAGCCAGTAGTGTAATTTTGATACATTCATATAATTTGCTTGATTCATGCAAGCTATGCTCAAGTTTTCCGGCTAAAGGACTGACGAAACCATAAGCAAGTAAAATTCCCAGGAACGTGCCAACAAGCGCTGCAGCAATTAGGATTCCGAGTTCTGCTGGCGGCAGATGAACAGATTCCATCGTGTGCACCACCCCCATTACAGCTGCAACAATTCCGAAAGCAGGAAGCCCATCACCCAGCTTGGAGATCGTATGAATCGGTACTTCACCTTCTTGGTGGTGAGTTTCCAGTTCGCTATCCATCAAACTTTCTATTTCTAGAGAATTGAGATTGCCGCCTACCATTAATCTCAAATAATCGGTTATAAATTCAGTGATATGATGGTCGGCGAGAATATCCGGGTACTTGGTGAAAATGGGACTATTGGCTGGATCATCGACATCGGCTTCGATAGACATCAAGCCTTCTTTACGAATTTTTCCCAATACTTCATAGAGTAATGTCATAAGGTCCATATACAGCGCCTTGGTATATTTTGAACCTTTAAAAACAGTCGGTAAGGCTTTCAAGGTAGCTTTAAGCGCTTTACTTGAATTGCCTACGACAAAAGCACCTATTGCAGCACCGCCAATCATAAGTAATTCGACGGGTTGCCATAACGAAGCAAGATGACCGCCAGCTAAAGCGAATCCCCCAAAAACAGACAAGATAATGATCACATAACCAACAATAACAAGCATCGTGCTTACTCCCAGGATTATTACAGTTAAAACTTTTGATAACAGACTCTGGATTGAAACAGTAGCACACTGCCTGGAAATTAAATTGTCGAGATAAAACGAGTTTTCCCTGCATTTTCTGACTAGTTATTTTGGATACGGTTGGTGAGGCCAAGTGGAACTGGGCACGTCGTTATGAATCGGTAATTTGATGCCGCCAAAACGGCTTAATTTTATTTTTGCGATAAAAGTACAACTGGATTTAGCATCTTTTTATAAAAATAACAGTTCAAGGCTAAACTGAATACCTGCGCTAAGTCATTATTGATAAATAATATTATCGAAGATTAACCAGCCGTCCGCATGAAATCCGGCAGGATCGCGATGTGTCCAATGGACCGCACCGCCTTTGTCTTTCCATATATTTACCGGAAAACTCGTCACCGGTTTTTAAAAAACCGTTAAAAGCGCCACCATATACATGAATTTCAAAGTATTTGGCTCCGATATCACTATCAGTATTGCGATAGTGCCGCACCAAATACTCGTTTAATGTAATGACTTTCATTCCCTATGGGTTAAAAAATGTGGATACGATTTACCGGAAAAATCAAACAATTTTTTACTATTAACTTAAAAGATTTCGGCAAATGAAATTGATGAATTGGCTCATTTTAGCGAATATTGACAGTTTTAATAATAAAGACAGTGACTTATATTGCTATAAATCACTGTCGTTTGAAAGCAGGAATGCGGATTTTCTTTATTAAAAAATAACATCTGCAAATTTCCGCGACGGTGACGCAATCTTTTTTTGTAGGGCGTGTGTTGAAGTCATATGAGTAAGTTAAGTCATGAATCACACATTTACAGACGCCTTAGCAAAAAAATTAGGAATACATTACCTGACCTTGTGTAATGTGCACAATTTTCCGGTCAAAAGACCGAAAAGTAAACGAAACCGGACTTTCCGCATATTCCTCGCTACGTTTGCGCAAAATTTCTATAGCAATTTGCTCACCCAGGCGCAAGCTTCGAGTATTATCGGTGCGCCAGTGTACGCCTCCCATACTGCGCCCCATCGCTACATTGCTGGCTATTTTATTTAATTCTCCGCCCACGGTCATTTGGTTTGCGTCGTTGCTGGTATAGGGACTCGGTAAATCAAAGAGTTCTCCGCTATTGTGCGATCCCGGTTGAAGCAATCCTTGCAACTGGCCCGGTTCTTTAACGCGATCGCTTTCTTGTGCGATCGCAATAAGTTCCATCAATTTTGCATCTTCGTCGAACCATGCTTTTAATACCGTAACACAGGCACCTGCGACCGTAGCATGTCCAGCGCCATAAGCTGGGTGATTCGGTGAGCCGGCTGAAAACGCCATTGGCAGAAACAATGTTTCGATGCCATCATTCTGATTGGCATTGTGCAAACGGATACGTTGAGCTGCTTCGGTTCCGGCTACCCAGCCGGGTAATCCATAATTACGTTGCTGACACTCATAGCCGATACATTGCATTTGAACAAGACCGCCATATACTTCCGGACGGGCGCGGCGATGTACCAGCCATTTCTGCCGCCAAACGACTTTAAGCGCTCGGCTGGCAACTTCCGACACCAGAGTTAATAAATCGGGTCCGCCCAGCGTAGCAAAATTTGCTTCTCGAGAATACAAGTTTCCTTTATATGGATTACCGTTATCCAGAGGCGCTGCAATGGCATCGAGAAACAATGCCGCATTAAAGTAAGCTTGATGCAAAGCATCTCTATTCACAAAACGTGCCAAATCGCGCATGGTCGATATATATCGAAAAATTCCCGCGTAATAAGTTTCTCTGCCCGCTAGCTCATCGCCGTAATAGTTACAGTTTGCATAATCTCTGCCAAATTTATCCTTGCCGGTGTTTTGTGCGCGCAGCCAATCGCTATGACTAGTCAAGAAATCCTTTTCCCGGATATAGGGTATCTGTCTCGAATCAATTGTCTGTACGCCGTAAGGAATTTGCCGAAGAAAAAATTGACTGATAAGCGGACCATATTCCTCATCCTGCAAGCCGCAGCGAAATAGCGTTTGATGATTCAAATTCAGTAACCCATTGTTTTCCGGCAAATCCAATCCAAGCTGCAGTCGCCCAGGTGTTGCATCAGATGCCAGCGCGGTGTTAAACGCAGTATTTAAGTCACTAACGGCCGTGGCAACCAACCCATTCCCTGCAAAAGAAGCCAGCGGCACATCGCGCAACAAAGCCATCCAGTATAACTCGGTCATTTCAGCCGCAGTGCTAGTTGATAAAATTTCAGGCGCAGCTCGCATTTCCAGATCCTTCGGATCTGGCCCATGTTCTTCGGAGGCAGCGCCTGCAAGCGGACTGGTGAATTTTGCCGCAGACTGGATTGTCTTAGCATCGCTACCAGGATTGAAAGGCGGGAGTAATGGGCCGGCTGGAACTTCTTCAAAATTTACCGGTGCCCCCGCTTCAATTTCAAGGCATTTGCCCTTAAATTTACGGTATGCAGCCGCATCGACTTCGCCATACTGATTATGCGGCAAGGTTTTGTGAAAATTGCCAATAAAAGGATAATCGGAAGTTGTCAAAGACTCGTCAATGTTAGGTGTTGGGAATGTCATGAAATTTCTCCTGATAATATTCACAAAAATGGACGATTAAAAGATTCTGTAGTGCGTTAAGAAATCATACTTGGCAATGTGGCGCTGCTATGTGATAAATACCACACTGCCAGTAGTTATTTTGAAGTTGCCTTGGGCCGTGAGGCCAGATTCAGTACCGGTGGCAATATATATAATGAGTGAAGAGACCTAGGGAAACCTATCGATTAACAATGGGCCGATTCAAAATTCCAACATAGTCCCATTAGTATTGCAGCTAATACTTCATAACGCTTTGTTTATCAGTCAAACAAAACGATTGGTTCAGGGTGGCGCCTTCATGATCAAACGCTATCATTCGGAGGTATTGTCACCTAATCAGACCCTGAAGCAACAAGCGGAAAATGATCGCACGCCGGTCACCGGATAGGTTTCATCGGCAACGATTTGAAATGACGCTGAATCCATCCGGGTATTTTGAACCGGTAACGAATCCACCGCCAGCAATTCGCTCGCAATATCCGCAGATTTAAGATCGCAGCGGGTGCCCCGAATCAGTCCAACCAGCTTTAAGGTATCCACACCATACGATTCCAGGCTTAACGATTCGAAATAGACTTTTTTACCTAAGGAGTCGATTTGGCAAAAATGATCGTGCAAACGGCACATCATTCGAATCTCTTTTTCATATTTCCAGCTTGAGAATTTGGTCGAGATTAATTGATTCAAATCGGTTTCTTCAAAGCTGCCACGCCGAAGGACGGCATCGATAGCCAACTTAAAGCGCCTGGGCCGATAATCGATGGTTATGGCGGTATCGTCGGGAATATCAAACACTAAGGCAACACCGCGATGACTGTCGGCGTAATGACTCCACAGCACCGGATCATGATAATTTTTACAAAAACAAATGACGCCGTATTGCTCATTTACTTGCTTCTTGAATGCCTCCAGCTTGGTTTGGACATCAGGATTAGTAAAATCCGCCGCACACAATTCAAATGGATCGTTCAATTCATTGATGCGCGCAATTTTTAAACGGCGGTCACGCAAAGCTCTTAGTGCGAATTCTGAAGACGTGAAGTGGTAGACAATCATGGGTGCATTAATGCAATCAATAAGAATAATAAGTGAAGGGCCTTACATCATCATGCTTGGTGCACTTAAAGATTGCATCTTACTCTGCTATTTTTATATGTATCAACTTTGGTTCTTTTCGATAATTGTCATTGGTAAAGCTCGCTTTCCGTTAAGCACGTCAATCAATCCAAGCCGAAGAAGTCTTTGCTCTTCATCGATATTTTCGTAAGCAACTGGTGAGTAGGAAGAATTCTTGATATGTGTTTTATCAAATTCATAATCAAGAACTTGCGCCATGTTGTATAAAAGCTCAACAAGAAGATCAGTACGTTTAATGTTCCACTGTTCAGATGACATACCCTTAACACCAAGTAAATCTCGATATGCTTTCCACGCTTCTATCACCGCCTTTTCCTTCTTATTATCTTTATTGAATTCGAGGTCAATCCGATTTAAAGCAACAACGTGATCCAATAATACCGCGTAGGCACGTGTTGCCATTAGTGTTTTAAAGACTTCCATCTTGCGCTCACGCTTTTCTTTCTTACCATCAAGAAAGCGAGTAAGCTGAACCGCAATAATCGGACCAAGTAATACAGCTAATACCATCTACCAATCAGCAATAGTCATATTTTTCTCCAGATGGCTAATCAAGCCCCATTGATGTATTCCATTCAGTAGAATCTATCTACATGGATATCTTACACTGCTCATCAATATACGCTTTCACTGCCTGTACATCCGCATCTTTCACCACGAACCGCTGCGGTAAGTCTTCCAGATTCTCGAAACCCGCCGGGCGTTCCGGTTCGCGCCCAATCGCTTCTTGGATGCTCTCGGCGAATTTCACCGGTAATGCGGTTCCCAGGCAAATTAGCGGTGCGCTTAATGGCACCTTACTTTTTTGAGGGTACTAACGTCCCCGCCAATACCCTGGCTGCCGGGAATGATGCGCAATAGCAATAACGACAATCTCCTCGGCAGACTCCCGCACAACAATATCAAAGGGAAAACGCCTGAAAACCAGTCTCTTGGCTTCACTTATCCCCATGATGCCGGGCAAGTTTGCTAACGGAATGATATCCTGCTCCAAAAGATCAAGTGCTGCGTTAATCGCATGATTAAATTCGATACCAAGACCGGGATGTTCTTTCTCGTACCAAGCCGCCGCCTCGATTGCTTCTTCAGCGGCTTCCTGAATTATCCTTACCCGGCGCAAAATTAACCGCCGATCCGATCTCGCATACGCTGCCGAAATTCATTTCGATCAATTAATTTTGCCGTACCCGTGTCGATCTCGGCAAGCCGGCGATGAATTTCTTGATCCCAAGCTTCCATTACATTTGCATCGGTATGAGTATCCAAGCTTTTGACCAAAGCGTAAGCTAATTCGGCGCGCTCCGCCTCCGGTAAAAGTAGCGCTTCAATTCGAAGCTTATTCAGTGTTTCAGTTTCCATAATCAGGCTCTCCATTTCTCCATGCGTTGCCGGTAGTGTACTCACTCATAAGGTGCCAATCAGCGCAGCGCATTGCACCATCAATTGTCCGGCGCAATATTATTGCCTTCTACCAAACTCATCAATGTAATCCTTCACCGCCTGCACATCCGCATCCTTCACCACGAACCGCTGCGGCAAGTCTTCCAGATTCTCGAAACCCGCCGAGCGTTCCGGTTCACACCCGATGGCTTCAACAATGGTCTCAGCGAATTTTGCCGGTAATGCGGTTTCCAGGCAAATCAGCGGCACGCCGGTTTCACGGTGCACTTGGCCGACTTTGAGGCCATCGGCGGTGTGGGTATCGACCAGCACGCGGTAGCGCTGATAAATATCGCGGATGGTAGCGATGCGGGCGGCGTGGTTGCTGCTGCCGGAGACGAAGCCGTAATCCTGGATTTTGGCGAACAATGGGGATTGCGATAAATCGAAGGGTTTGCCTTGATCGACCGCCGACCAAAGTTCCTTGACGTGTTGCGCATTGCGTCCGGTTAAATCAAAAATAAAGCGCTCGAAATTGGAAGCCTTGGAAATATCCATCGACGGGCTGCTGGTGTGTTGGGTTTCGGTGGTGGTGCGCGGGCGGTACACGCCGGTGCGGAAAAATTCGTCGAGCACGTCGTTTTCGTTGGTTGCCAAGATCAAACGCTTGACCGGCAATCCCATCATTCTGGCGACATGGCCGGCGCAGATGTTACCGAAATTGCCGGATGGCACGGAAAATGACACTTGTTCGTCGTTATTTTTGGTTGCGGCGAAATAGCCTTTGAAGTAATACACGACTTGCGCAACGATACGCGCCCAATTGATCGAATTGACCGTGCCAATGTGGCGCGACTCCTTGAACGCATGGTCGTTGCTGACCGCCTTGACGATATCCTGGCAATCGTCGAACACGCCGCGGATGGCGATGTTAAAAATATTTTTGTCCTGCAGCGAAAACATTTGCGCGGTTTGGAAACGGCTCATTTTACCAAGCGGCGAGAGCATGAACACGCGGATGCCATGCTTGCCACGCATCGCGTATTCGGCGCTGGAACCGGTATCGCCCGAAGTTGCGCCGAGAATATTCAATTCGCCGCCGGTTTTAGTTAGCTGGTATTCAAACAAATTACCGAGCAATTGCATGGCAATATCCTTGAATGCCAATGTCGGCCCATGTGATAACCCTAAAATATGCAGACCGGGTTCCAAGGTTTTCAAAGGGGTAATATCGCCGCTGCCAAAAACTTTAGCGGTATAAGTACGGTTGATGAGCGTGCGCAAATCTTCAGCGGGAATATCGTCAATAAAGCGCGATAAAATTTCAAAAGCCAGTTCCGGATAGCTCAGTCCACGCCAAGCCGTTAATTCCGTCCCCGTAATTTTTGGGTAGCTTTCCGGGATTGCCAATCCGCCATCCGGAGACAGGCCGCTTAACAGAATTTCAGAAAATGTTTTTGGCGGCATGCCGCCGCGAGTCGAAATATAATGCATGGTGATAGTTTGATTCTTAACGGATAATTACGAATTCTGATACGTCAGCAACAATACGGAGGCACATTCCCGGTTTCTTCAATCTTTGAGCTCTTCGATGCGAATTCGGATCACTTTTCCGGTTACTGCAGACAAAGTTTCGATCCGTACGATGGCCGCATTAATGTTTTTCTCAACAGTCAGGTGCGTCAGCATGATGACACTCACGATATTGGAATCCGCGCTAGCTTCTTTCTGAATCAATGCACTGATGGAAATATTATAATCCGCAACGATCCGTGTAATCTCCGCCATCACGCCGGGCTTGTCGATAACTTGCATTCTCAGGTAGTACGCAGTCTCAACTTCTTCCATTGGAATTACCGGTGTATCGGATAATAAATCCGGTTGAAACGATAACGTAGGCACGCGATGCATCGGGTCTGCCGTTTGCATGCGCGTAACATCCACTAGATCCGCAATGACCGCGCTTGCCGTCGGTTCGGAACCGGCACCTGCGCCATAATAAAGCGTAGCGCCCCCAGCGTCACCTTTTACAACCACTGCATTCATTACGCCTTCGACATTCGCAATCAAGCGTCGCATAGGAATCAGGGTAGGGTGCACGCGTAATTCAATGCCTTTCACGACGCGCTTGGTTATTCCCAGCAATTTAATGCGATAGCCCAATTCTTCGGCATAACGGATGTCTTCGCCGGTCAATTGGGTAATCCCTTCGGTGTAAACTTTACCGAATTGCACCGGAATTCCGAATGCAATGGCAGACATCAGCGTGATTTTATGTGCAGCGTCAATGCCTTCTATGTCATAGGTCGGATCGGCTTCAGCGTAGCCGAGTTTTTGCGCTTGTTCCAAAACCTGCACAAACGGCAATCCTTTTTCACGCATTTCAGACAAAATAAAGTTTGCAGTGCCGTTAATGATGCCGGCGATCCAGGTAATCCGGTTAGCTGTCAATCCTTCGCGTAATGCTTTGATGATTGGAATACCGCCTGCTACCGCAGCTTCAAAAGCCACAATCGCGCCTTTGGCACGCGCCACCGCAAATATTTCAGTGCCATGGTTGGCCAGTAAGGCTTTATTTGCTGTCACGACATGCTTGCCATGTGCGATCGCTTCCAGTATCAAATCTTTGGCAATGGTTTGGCCTCCAATCAACTCAACTACGATATCGATATCCGGGTGGGTGGTGATTTCATGGGCATTATCCGTAACCATTACGCCGGGATCCGCTAATTTACGCGCTTTTTCCAAATCTTTATCGGCGATCATGGTGATGACAATATCGCGGCCGGCACGACGGGCGATTTCTTCGTGATTGCGTTTAAGAACAGTATATGTGCCGCCGCCAACGGTACCGACACCTAATAGACCAATATGAATGGGTTTCATAACTCAAAGATAAAAAAATAATAAAATTAGGCGGATTATATACGAGCAGAAAGGTAAGGAATATGAAGTTATTGCAAATTGCAAGCATTGGCGCTTTCACATTGTTCTAATCCATACCTATGTGTGCATTGTATGTGCAAAAAATTATTAATTGCCAATGCGTTATGAAACAGCGCTTTTATTCTTAAATTTTCTAAGCTAGAATTAAATCCAGATTCTAGAAAAACGCCATATCCATTTGATAATTATGGATATATTCCATCATTTCAAAGGGGTTTTTTACTGTCTGTCAAGGAGGAATAGCGCATTATGGCCGAGTATTTAACCAAATCAGCTGCCCGTAATATTTTCTATGGCGGTTCCATTTTCTTTCTGGCAGCTTTCACGGTTTTAACCGTTCATAGTCACTTTTACATGAAAACAATTGCGACCGATGAATCAACGCTGACAGAATCGGTTGCGCGGGGTAAGCATGTGTGGGAACGCCATTCCTGCATCAATTGCCACTCACTGCTTGGGGAGGGGGCTTATTTTGCACCCGAGTTAGGCAATGTTTGGATTCGTTACGGTGGTAAACAAAGCCCGGAAGGCGCCCGGTCAGGGCTTAAAGCCTGGATGCGCGCGCAGCCGACCCGTATCGAAGGGCGACGGCAGATGCCTCAATTCAATTTAACCGAGCAGGAACTGGACGATCTGGTCGATTTTCTG
The DNA here is from genome assembly GCA_008015565.1 of Nitrosomonas sp. GTDB lineage: Bacteria > Pseudomonadota > Gammaproteobacteria > Burkholderiales > Nitrosomonadaceae > Nitrosomonas. Next base: position 27,526 of record SSFV01000107.1, read on the forward strand.
GAATGGACAAGCCGCATCAATACCCTTGGCTGGCCTCCCGGCATTTCCGGTTAATCCTCGCGATCTTTCAGGCAAATTCATTCATCAAGACGTTTTCATGGAGGCATAGCAATGAAATATCATACGCAGGGACTTGCTTTTCCCTATTTTGCCGCTGCTTTGGCACTATTTCTGGTTCAAGTTGTGGCCGGTCTGCTGGCAGGCACCATTTATGTGTTTCCTGATTTTCTTTCTGAAACGGCGCCTTTCCATATTATCCGGATGATACACACGAATGCGTTGCTGGTTTGGTTATTGTTAGGTTATTTCGGCG